>CAZOAP010000098.1:0-11440 GCA_964577645.1 uncultured Ignavibacteriales bacterium | reverse complement strand
GAAAATGTATACTAAATATTTGTTAAGAGCGATTACGTTTTTTATGATATTTGCAGCAGCAGTTAACGCGCAGGATAACCTTGATAAAGGTATTTCTGCGGTTAAAAGAGGCGATTTCCTTGATGCATTAAATCTTTTAAAGGGAGTATCCAAAGATTCTTACGATGCAAACCTGTATTACGGCATAGCGCTGTTCCAGACAGGATCTGACAAAGATGCAGAGAAATACCTTAAAGATGCAATTAAAAAGGATGACGAACGTCCTGAGGCTTATTCGGTTTTAGGAAAGATTTATACATCCCGTAAAAACTACGGAGACGCGGCATTACAGTTTGAAAAATCAAAAAAATACCTGCCGCTTAACAAGACAAAAGACGATCTTGATAAACAGGAAATAGAAACAATTATTGATATATTAAGCGCAGAGGCAGATAATTTCATAGCTGACGGAAGAGTTGATAATGCCATAGCATCATTAACAATGGCAAAGACATATGATGATAAGAACCCGATGATATATGTTGGACTTGGTGATGCATACCTTGCAAGAGGTGCTTACGATCCCGCAAAAACCAATTATGAGCAGGCATTAAAGCTTAAGCCAAATTATGCTCCTGCATTATACGGATTGGGTAAAATTTCATTCAACCAGAAGAAATACAGTGCAGCTTTGGAAAATTATGTTAAATCATCAGAAGCTGATAACAATTTTGCTCCGGCATTCTTCCAGAAAGGCTTAATATTCTACCTGCTTGATAAGTTCTCTGATGCAATTGATGCATACACAAGGTATGACCAGCTGGTACCGGGCTCACCAAGAGGAAAGACTTATCTTGCAAAATCATATTACGGCAAGGGTGACTATGATAAGGCAATGGAAATACTGAACGAAGTTCTTGCAAAAGATCCTGAATACAGTGAGGCAAACAAATATGCCGCATATGTAATGATAGAAAAGAAAGAATACGCAAAGGCTGATGAATATTTTGCAAAGGTAAAACCTGAGGACCTGAATGCGGAAGATTACACAAAAAGAGCAAAGATACATGTAGATAAAAAAGAATTCAGTGATGCATACCAGGATCTTGATAAAGCTGTTGAGCTTGATCCCAATGACGAGAACACATATTTTGAATACGGCAAAGCATTATTTGCTGAGCAGAAATACGGCGATGCAAGAGTGAAGTTCGGCAAAGCTATTGAGCTTGGAATACTGAACGTTGCAGCTTATGTATATGCAGGTATCTGTGATTTCTATTTAAATGAATTTGAGAAAGGCACACAGATATTAACCAAGAGCATAGAGCTGAACCCGAATATTGCAAGCGCATATTTGTGGAGAGCAAATAACTATGCAGGATTTACCAAAAACGCAGAAGCATGTGCTGATTATAAAAAATACCTGGAGTTTGAGCCAAACGATACATTTGCCCAGGAACAGGTTAAAAAATTCTGCGGACAGTAATTTAAAAAAGTACATTACAGCAATAATTAAGAGCAATATTACGGATATATAAAGATAATGGCTGAATTAAAGGATTTTATAAAAGGCAGCAAAGAGAGATATATTAAAGAGCTTAAGCATTTTTTAAGCTATCCTAGTATAAGCACCAACCCTGAAAATAAAAAAGACCTGCTTGAGTGCGCTGAGTACTTAAGGGTCCACATGGAATCAATTGGCATGAAAAATGCCAGGGTTTGTCCTACAGCAGGGCATCCGGTTGTTTATTCCGAGTGGCTTGAGGCAGGTAAAGATAAACCAACTGTGCTGATATACGGTCATTATGACGTACAGCCTGTTGACCCGATAGAGCTGTGGACATCACCGCCGTTTGAAGCTGAAATACGCGGTGATAATATTTTTGCGCGCGGCTCGGCTGATGATAAAGGGCAGGTGTTCATTCACCTGAAAGCTATTGAAGCCCATTTAAGCCAGAATAAAACTTTACCGGTAAACATTAAATTATTAATTGAAGGTGAAGAAGAAATAGGCAGCCAGCACCTTGGTGATTTTATCAGGGAAAATACTGAGCTGTTAAAATGTGATGTTGTAGTTGTATCTGATACATCAATGTTCTCCAAAGACCTTCCCGCACTTGGTTACGCCTTGCGCGGATTATGCTACATGCAGATCGATCTTATCGGTCCTAACCGTGACCTGCACTCAGGCCAGTACGGCGGCTCAGTTGAAAACCCGATAAACGCACTTGCTGAGATGATATCCAAAATGAAGGATGCTGATGGCAGGATATTGATAGACGGTTTTTATGATGATGTAGCACCGCTTAGCAAAGAAGAAAAAGATAATTTTGCAAAGCTTCCGTTTGATGATAAGGAATATGCAGCGGGCCTTGAAGTTGATGCACTTGCAGGTGAAAAAGGCTACAGCACACTTGAAAGATTATGGTCAAGGCCAACACTTGACTGCAACGGTATATGGGGCGGCTTTCAGGGTGAAGGCGCAAAGACAGTGCTTCCTTCAAAAGCATCGGCAAAGATAAGCATGAGGCTTGTACCAAACCAGGATCCCGATAAAATTGCACAGCTGTTTGTAGATTTTGTAAAGAAGATAACGCCAAAAGGCATAAAAGCTGATGTTTACGGTCAGCATCACGGAAAGCCGTGGATTTCACCCATTGACAGCAAATGGAACCAGGCTGCAATACGCGCTTTGAAAGAAGGCTTTGGCAAAGAGCCTGTATTTATGCGCGAAGGAGGCTCGATACCAATAGTATTCACACTTGAAGAATGCCTGAAGGCTCCGACAGTGTTGCTTGGATTCGGATTGCCGGATGAGAACGCACACTCACCGGATGAACATCTGAATTTGAATAATTTCCATAACGGAATATTAACAAGTGCAGTGTTTTACAATGAGCTTGCAGACGTAAAATAGCAGTTTTTGGGAGTGGGGTATTTTCAACTTCCCCCCACCTTGTCATTCCGTACTTGATACGGAATCTTTAAAAATTGAAACAAGATTCCTGCCTCCGCAGGAATGACAAAAAGAAGTAATTTGAAAATACCCCACTACCAGCTTTTAAGCCTAACACAAATAGGGTTGAAATTATTTTATCTATAGTTTATCTTTGAAAAGACAGTAATAAAAAACACATAAATAACAGAGAGTTAAGTAAATAAAATGCAGCCAAAAACTAAAGGAAAAAAGCTACAGTCAGCTAAATCAAAAGGACCCAAAAGAGAATTCTCATTTCCGCTGGAAAAAGAGAATTTTATGATAATAGGTCTTGGCATAGCGCTGTTAATTGTTGGTTATATCTTAATGTCGCAGAACTCAGTTGACGGTTTCATGCCGACAGTTGTATCACCAATACTTTTAGTTGCGGGTTATTGCGTTGTTATACCGTACGGGATACTGAAAAAACCAAAGAGTGAATTGCTTGAGCAGAGAACTGAAGTTACTGCTGAGGCGGAAGTACCTGCCGGAAATATAAAGACAAGTTAATTTATATTTATTTACAGATAATCAAAAGGAGAGTTTTCACTCTCCTTTTTTATATCTTGCAGATATCATAATAATGATATAATTTTGATAAAATAACGATAAAATCATTATGCCTATAATAAAACCAATATCAGCATTAAGGAATAAATCCAAAGAAATATCCAGGTTAGTCCATGAAAGCCGTGAACCTGTGTTTATTACAAAGAACGGAGAAGGTGATATGGTGCTGATGTCAATGCAGGAGTATAACCGGTTAATAGACGGTACTAATTATGTAAAGCTTCTGGAGGCTGAAAATGACATAAAATCAGGTGTAAAAACCATACCTTCAAAAAAGGTTTTTGAAAAATTAAGGAAGAAACATTTTGGAAAGACAAAATCCTGATATACACTTTCTTCCAAGAGCAGAAGATGATATTGATGAGATCCTGACTTTTATGCACGAAGAAAAGTATTCAGGAATTCAGAAATTTTTTGATGAACTGCAGGCAACAATTGAACGACTTTCATTTTTTCCTCGCTTAGGCCATTTCTCAGAAGATATAAGGATTAGAAAACTCAAATTTCGGGTACTCAGGTTTAAACAATATTCAATTTACTATAAAATAGAAAACTCGGAAGTTCTCATTTGCAGGGTCCTGCATAATTCCAGAGATAATGATGAATTGTTGAATAATTGACAGCGACCAAGTACTACAAAATAACACCTGCACCTCAAGTATTCAGACCCCACCTCATCCCCTCTCTTAGCAACAAGATCTTCGACCCGAAGGGAGAGGTAAATATTATTTTTATATAAGCAGGATTTTTCTTAATGGTACTACTTAAAAAATATTAATTCCGGCAGCACATAAAAAAAAGCAGATCAATTGACCTGCTTTTTTTGTGGAGGGGGACTACATAAATAACCCCGGCACCACAATACCGGGGTTATGAACGTCATATGGAAAACATTGAAGGATGGAAAAATTGTGTTATTTATAATTTAAATTTTACGCCGCCTGTCAGCTGGATGCCATAATTTTTTACTGTGACAGCTGTTGACTGTTTATAAATATTGGATAGCCCGAAACTGTATCCTGCCTGAACGAACAGGTCTGTTTTTGTTGCAACCTTAAAATCCAGGCCGCCGCCAAAGAGCAAACCGAAATCTATCGATTCATATGCTGAGGATGCATCTACATCGGCTGTCTGCTGGCCATTGCTCTGCTCTTCGCTTGCTGAAACACGAATCCCAAGTACTGGTCCGCCAACTAAATATGGTTTTACTTCAGTTAAAGGGAATTTTACTTTTAATAATACCGGGACTTCGAGGTAATTCAGTTTATCTGTAAAAGTTACGCCCTGGCTTGTTGTCTGAAATCCTTTCATGATATATCTTAAACCGCCTGTTACACCTATGTTGTTTGATATGCCTATATCCAGAACGCCGCCAATAATTAAACCTGTGCGTGAATTAGATGTCTGCGAAGGAGTAATACTTACGTTTGCGAGATTTAAACCCCCTTCCAGGCCCAGTGATAAATTAGGCTGTGAATATACTGATGCTGCCGTCAGAATGAACATTAATGCTGTTAAAATTGTTTTAAGCTTCATTGTTTTTCTCCTTTAGTGAGTATTGTTTATGGAATTGTTAAACTTGCCGTTGATGTATAGGCCTGGTTTAGTGAATCAGTGCCTGTAAAGCTGAACTGCCACTGCTGGCCGGTTGTGACACCTGTATATTCATTGGGGTAAGCCCAAACCTGGTTAGCAGTATAAAGCTGGTTTGAGTTATCCGTTATGGTATCAGAAAAGCCGTTTGTTCCCAATATCATTTTTGTTACCCTGACACTTGCAGAAGGCTGCCATGTGAACTGAACACCGTTTGTGCTTTGCTGAACGCCCATGGTAAATGTTACAGTGTTATTTCCTATGCCAAGCAGACCTGTGCCTGTATCATTGTTGCTGCATGCTGTAATGAACACTGCAATTAAAAATACAGGGATAAAAAGTAATAATGTTTTTTTCATTTTAGAATTCCTTTCAATTAAAATATGTGATAAAAAATCTAATCCCCCGAACCCATAATTTCTTGAGTACGTAGGCTATACGATGCTCCAGGAAGTGTTATGGCAGCGATCGGGGGATAAATAATATGTTTTTTTGAATTATGCTGAACATCATATAGCCTTATGAAGCAAACATAATCCATAACATATGATCTTCAAAAGTAAAGTTTTTTTGTTTTTAGAAATTATCCGCAGGGTTTGAAGTTAAAAAACGCCTATTTTAAGACATTTTTCATTATTTTTGTATAACCGTTTTAGAAAATTATTACGCCTGAAAAACACTAAACTTATTAAATTAATTAAGACCTTTAATGCAGCCGAGTTTAAAAAATTCGGAGATTTTGTTAATTCACCTTATTTTAATAAAAATAAGAACGTAATTAAGCTGAATAATGAATTAAAAAAGTATTATCCCGGGTTTGAAAATAAAGACCTGACAGAGGAAGCAATATACAGGAAGGTTTTTGGAAGCGGTAAGTTTGACTATTTTAAGATAAAAAATATTATTTCTGATCTCTATAACCTTGGGCTGGAGTTCCTTAAACAGCAGCCAAATATTTATACTTCATTTGCACCTGATTTTAACATGCTGGCTGAGCTTAGGGCCAGAAGGCTTATGGGCTTACATAAAAAATTTGTTACCCAGTATGAAAATAAGTTTTCGGGTGAAAAGATAAAGGATGGTTTCCATTTATACAACGAGTACCTGCTGGTAACGGAAAAACATTTATCTATTTTACTTGAAAAACCAAGCAGTATTGAGCTTATTCATGATGAGTTCAACAGCTTCCATGATTATGTTATTATAAATCTGCTTAAGCTGTATTCACTGATGCTGCATATCAGCAAGGAAAACCGTACAAGCTCAAAGCTTAAAATGTTTGATGAGGTTTACAGCTATATAGAAAAAAATGATCTTGGCAATAATCCAATTATAAATATTTATAAATTTATAATCCTGTTAACCGTTAACAGGAGCATTGAATACTACTACAACCTTAAGGAAATATACACTGATAATTTCAGAAACCTGAGTATAGAAGAAGCATACTATACACACATGTATATCTTCGGGTTCTGCATGGATAGGTTCAACATTAATGCTGACAGGAAATTCATTAAAGAGTGTTATGATCTTTTCTGCCATGCTTATCATAACGATATGGTTGCCCTGGGTGAGCTGCTTTATCCTGATTTTATCAATTTCATTAAAGTATTTATGCGGTATGGTGATAAAGATCTTTCAGAAAAATTCATTGCAAAATACAGGGATAAATTGCCGGCTGACCAGCAGGAGAACTGTATAAATTTCTCAAATGCTTATATTGCATTTTATGAAGGCAGGTTCAAAGAGGCACTGGCACTGCTTACAAAAGTCAGCTTCCCGTTACTTATCATGAAGGTACAGGTTAAGATAATGCAGATACAGCTGTATTATCATTTGGGATATTATGAAGAGACCCGCGAACAGGTTGAATATTTCAGGAAATCACTTGCCAGGGAAGAAAATATCTCGCCTGATTATAAATCCTCTATTTTAGGATTCCTTAAGCTTACAACTATGCTGATAAATATAGTTCAGTCAACCGAAAAGGAAGCAAAAGAATTTGAGATGCGCTCATTGGTAAATGAAATTAACGGGAATCAGAAAAATCATTTCGGTATCAGGTTCTGGCTTGAAGACAGGCTTGCGGAAATAAGGTAAGCAGAAGTTAAGTAATTGGTAAATCTTATTATAAATTTAATAAAAGATAATGGCTAAAAAATTCAGCTATAACTGGAAGGAATTCACACTGCAGGCTGCATTTAAAGGTACACCGGAGAAGCTTTTCAGAATGTGGACTGAGCCGAAGTTATTATGCAAGTGGTTCTTAACAGGCGCTAAGGTTGAGCTTAAAAAAGGCGGTGAATATGTATTTATGTGGGTAATGGATGCAAAAGAACGCGGCATAGTGCTTGAGGTGAAGAAAAATTCATTGTTCAGGTTTACTTTTGCCGGATGTAAATGTGAAGTAAAGTTCAGCAAGCGCGGTAAGGAGTGTATTGTAAGATTAAGGCAATATGACATTCCAACCGGTGAACGCTTTAAGGTAGGTACACATATGAGCTGCCAGATAGGGTGGACATTTTTCTTTGCAAACTTGAAATCAGTTCTTGAATCAGGCACAGATTTAAGAGAATTTAACCCGAAACATTTAAAAGAAGGAACGGTATTTTATTAATGATAAAAACATCAACATTCAAAATACAGATTGTCTGCCCGGGCTGCAATAATTATGTTGCTGTATCAGGTATTACTGATTATGATACTTGCCAAAACTGCGGCAAGCAGGTAAATGTAAGCGCAATTATCAATGAAAGAATGTTCAGCTTCATGGATAAAACCAAATACATGAACGGGTATCTTTCAGGCAGTATTGAACAGATGGGAGGAGCAGGCGCATATAAGCTGGTATATTCCTCAATGCAGCCATATTGCGAGGAGTGCTTTAATGTAATAGATGAAAATGAAATGCTTGAAGCCGTAAAAGCGGAAAAGCCTTTTACATGCAATGCATGCGGACATAAAATGCCGGGCCGGGGAAGAGATGCGGCACTGAAGGAATTTCACCCGAATGCAATTGGTGTAATAAATGATTCATACGGGTTTGATTACGCTGAAAAAAATGTTGATAAGGACTCTATGCTTGTGTTTAAGTGTATGACATGCGGTGCAGGGCTTGAGCTGACAAGTGATACCAAAAGGACAATTAAATGTAATTTCTGCGATAATGAAAATTACCTGCCGGATTCTATCTGGGGCAAGCTGCACCCCAATAAAGAGGTTCAGCCGCTTTTTGTTATGCTTGAGCTTGATGAAGAGGATATGAAGGGTTCAGTGAATTATTTCCTGAGTGTTACCTCGCTAAGCATCTACAAAAAGCATTTCGAGAACTTTATAAGGGAATATTTCGAAAAGCCGTTTGTAACACCTGCATTCCTTGCCTGGCTAAAGGCTTTTTTAATGGCAAAGAATAACGAACAGGTGAGCTTTAATATGGATATAACAAAGATCCATAAATATTTTTATGATAATTTAAATCTGGGATTATCATCACAGCCGTCGGAAATAAAACTGATCGCAGCGGAATATGGCTATGGGCTGCCACCGGAGCTGGAGGCAGGTTTGGCATCGGATAAAGATGATACTGTGCGGCTGGCACTAGCAAAAAATAAATCATTAAGCAAAAATACTTTAAAAAAGCTCCAGGCAGATCCCAATACTGCTGTAAGCGAAGAGGCAAAGAAGCATAAAACAGGGTTTTTTAAAGGATTGTTCGGGTAAAACAGGTAATTTCCTTTTCTATATATTTTATCCCTAATAAATGATATTTTTGTAAATAATGACACAACTTATTGAATCAAGATCAAATAAAATTGCGCTGACTCTGCTTGTACTCTCGGCAATTTTCTGGCTGGGAGGCATCAATGTAAGAACGCTGATAGGGAATGAGCTGCTTGATTATGACCAGTTCGATTTCCGCACTTCAATTCCGCCTGACAGGGAAAATACACTCTTCCAGATGATAACCAACGCATCACTTGTTGTTGTTATAAGTTATGTGTTTGTACTTGCTTCTGCAATATGGTTTATTGCCACAACAAAATTAAAAATGAAGGAGAACGGCTGGCTGCTTATGAGCGCCATTCTGTTCTTTATGTTCGTACCCATTGAGCTGTACACCAATTATATTGATGTAAAGTTTATGCTGCTTTTCGAGCAGGGTCCCCCGAACCATGACGGTCTCTTGAAATTATTCGGCGAGCGCCTTGGTGCATTCAGGGGTGTGCCGGTAATTGCTGTATTGTGTTATTATACAATAATCCCGATAGTGATATTCAGGCCATTAAGAAAGATCAAAGGAGCTGATGAAGAAAAAAAAGCCGGTTGATCCTGAATTAAAGCAAATGCTTACCGAGCTTGAAGAAGTTGCAGATAAGCTTGGATTTAAGGTCCGCTATGAAAAAGGAAATTTTGCAGGCGGCTACTGCATATTAAAAGAATCCAGGCTGCTTGTTGTTAATTCACGCAATGAAATTGAGCGCAGAATTATTATAGTAGCAAAGAGCCTTAAGGAAATAGGCATTGATGATATTTTTGTTAAGCCGAATGTGAGAGAGATAATTGAAAAGGAAAGCCGCAGGAAACTTGCCGCCAATGAAGATGTAACAGAAGCAGCGGAGACTGAATGAAGGTAACTATCCTGGGCAGCGGGACCTCACAGGGAGTTCCAATTGTTGGATGCAAATGTCCGGGGTGTACTTCAAAGAACCCCAAAGACAAAAGACTGCGTGTATCAGTTTTCATAGAAACAGATGTGAGTGTAAACGGTAAACCCCTCAGAATTTTAATTGATACATCACCTGACTTCCGCCAGCAGATGCTGGTAAATAGTATTACCGATATTGACGCTGTTCTTTACACGCATTATCATGTGGATCATATCATGGGGCTTGATGATATCCGCCAGATAAACCAGCTGCAGAAAAAACATGTTGAGCTTTACGCAAACAAAGAAACAGCTTACCGGATAAGACAGACTTTCAGCTATATTTTTGATGAGAATACTTATAAAGGCGGCGGGATACCATCTGTAAACCTTAATGAAATTTCCCTCGAGCCGTTTGATGTAATGGGCCAGAAAGTTATTCCTTTGGAATATATGCACGGACCTACAACAGTTTACGGTTTCAGGATAGGAGATTTTGCATATATGACTGACTGTAATTTTATTCCCGAAGCTGAATTTGAAAAGCTGCACGGACTGAAGGTACTTGTTATAGATGCACTCCGCTACAGGAAACATGAAACACATTTTTCTATAGATGAAGCAATAGAGGCATCGCAAAAGATAAACGCCAAACAGACCTATTTTACTCATATGACGCATGATATAATTCATGACGAAGCAGGCAAAAAGCTGCCTTCGCATATTGAGTTTGCATATGACGGTTTGCAGTTTGAGATATAGAATCAAAAGCATTCACCACTTAGACACTAAGGGCACTAAGATTTTTTAAATTAATATTTATAAACCTAAATATATTAATATGACACAAAAATCTTTGAATGATTTGGCTTATAGAGTGGTAGGTTGCGCAATAGAAGTTCATAAAATAATGGGACCGGGTTTGCTTGAAACCATATACCAAAAATGTATGCTTAAAGAATTAAGTTTAAATGGTATAGAGGCAAGACAGCAATATAGAATCCCTTTAATATATAAAGGTGAAAACCTTGATTCAGAATTAATAATTGATATCTTAGTAATGGATTGTTTGATTGTAGAGTTGAAGTCTGTTGAAAATACGTTACCTATTCATAAAGCACAATTGCTTACTTATCTTAAATTAACCGAAAAACCGAAAGGTTTATTAATAAATTTTAATACTGAGAACATTACAGCAAGTTTAATTCCTTTAGTTACAGAAAAATTTGCAGGTTTGCCTAAAGAATAAACTTAGTGTTCTAAGTGTCTTAGTGGTGAGGAAATTATGGATATAGACAATTTACAGGAAATATGGGCGCAGATAAGGCTTGTGCTGAAATCACACCCGTGGCATGGAGTGCAGATAGGCGGCAACATGCCGGCAGTTGTTAATACATACATAGAAATTGTGCCGACAGATACCGTTAAATACGAAATTGATAAGAACAGCGGTTACCTGAAAGTTGACAGGCCGCAGAAGTATTCCAATATCTGTCCGACGCCTTACGGCTTCATACCACAGACATACTGCGGCACTAAGGTTGCTGAGTTTTGCATGGAAAAAACCGGTAGAACAGGGATAAAAGGTGATGGCGACCCGCTTGATATCTGCGTGCTTACTGAAAAAGAAATAACGCACAGTGATATTTTCCTGAAGGCTGTGCCAATAGGCG
>CAZOAP010000097.1:0-11447 GCA_964577645.1 uncultured Ignavibacteriales bacterium | reverse complement strand
AACCTGGGTATCCATTTGTTTTCTGCAACGGGTATAGGTGAAAGATTCAAAACAAAAGATAAAGATGGTAAGGACCAGTATCTTTACCAGTATATAATGGCATTCAACTCCACTGAAATGACGGTTAACCTTATGAATACTATGAATATCATAAGTACATCTGTTAGCTCAATGCTCCGTACACGCGGTATTGAAACAAAGGCACGCGCAATTGAAAAGGACCTTGTAAAAGCACGTGAGATACAGAGAAGCATTCTGCCGGAACATGAATACAGCTTTGCAAATTATGAGATCTTCGGTATTTCTATTCCCGATAGAATTGTAGGAGGTGATTTTTTTGATTACCTGACCTTTGGCAATGAAAAAGACAAGCTTGGTATAGCAATTGGCGATGCAGCATCAAAAGGATTTTCAGCAGCTGCACAGGCATTATATGTATCGGGCGCACTGAAGATGGGAACAGAAAATGAGCTTAAGATGACGGCTGTAATGAAAAAGATAAACAGTCTGGTGCACAGGGTCTTCCCTGATGAGAGGTTTTTAACTTTATTTTATATGGAGCTTTACAAAGATACCAAAGGACTTTGTCTGTATGTAAATGCCGGACACAATCCCCCTTTACACTTAAGCTATGAAACCAACAGCATAGAAACACTTGATGCAACCGGCCCGGTACTCGGCCCGGCACCTGAGCAGGATTATAACACTGATTCACTATACCTGAACAAAAATGATGTGATGGTGCTTTATACAGATGGTATTGTAGAAGCCGCAAATACAAAATTTGAGTTTTACGGTGAAGACCGGTTAAAGGAAGTAATGCTGAACAGCAAAAATTTTTCAGCAAAGGAAATCTGCGCGCATATTATAGAAGACGTACAGAAATATGCAAACAGGGGTAAATATTCAGACGATAAAACCGTGGTAGTAGTAAAAAGAGTCAATTAGCATTATACAGCATAAGCTTAAAATACATTTTTTAAATATTTAAATAAAAATAAAATGAACATTCCAGAAGGTTTAAAGTACACAAAAGATCATGAATGGGTAAAAGTTGAAGGCAATATTGGTACAGTTGGTATTACTGATTATGCACAGGGTGAGCTTGGCGATATTATATACATTGATGTAACAACAGTTGGCAATGATGTTGCTGCAGGCGATGCTTTCGGTACAATTGAGGCAGTTAAGACTGTAAGTGATATGTATGCACCTGTATCAGGAAAAATTACAGAGTTCAATTCAGCAGTTAATGATAATCCTGCAAGCGTAAACCAGGATCCATACGGTAACGGCTGGCTGGTTAAAATAGATATCTCAAATATGGGTGATCTTGATAACCTGCTTTCACCTGCTGATTATAAGACTCAGATTGGCGGATAGATTTTAATCGTGACCGAAAGCTCATTCATCCGGTGATTTAGAAGTCATCGGATGAATATCTATTTAATTAATACCATCTTCTTTGTTTCAGTAAACCCTTCAGTGATCAATGAATAAAAATACACCCCTGAAGCATAACCGCTTGCATCCCAGTCAACTGAATAACTTCCGGGTTTTAGCTGTTCGTTTACGAGTGTGGTGACCTCCCTGCCTAGCAGATCATAAATAATTATTTTGGCATTAGATTGTTTTGGCAAATCAAAATTTATCTTTGTAACCGGGTTGAATGGATTTGGATAGTTTTGGTGGAGTGAAAAATATTTTGGAATTATACCCGAATTCGGACTCAATCCTGTTAAGCAGAGGTTTGAAATTTCCCCCCAGCTTGAAATATTCGGAACAGATGACATTACTGTTGTTGTAATATTATGAATATTAACCGGTATTTTCAAAAGTGTTCCCCCTGAATCGATATGTGGTACAGGAGTAGTTGTATTGGCACATGTATTTCCTATAGAATCAGTTTTTAATATAAACATGTCACTTGGACTTAATAAACTATTTCTGCCAACTGCAACATATCCACCATCGCTATCAACAACCATTGAACGCATGAAATCGTAATCTGATCCTCCAATTGTTTTGTTCCATAATAATCTGCCCCTGGAATCAAGTTTAACGATATACATATCTATTTCCCCCAGACCGTATGAAAAACACTCACCGGCAATTGTAAAAGATCCATCCATGGAATTTATAACCGAAAATCCATAATCATCGTTATTTCCTCCAATCGTACGTGTCCATTCAAGTGTACCTACGTTACTAATTTTCACTAAGTAAAGATCAGGATATCCTGCACCAAAAGTATTTGAATATCCGGAGATGGCAAACCCATTATCGCCTGTTTGGCAAACTGAAACTGCTTCTTCTTCATTTGCTCCGCCAATAACCCATGACCATTGCAGCATTCCGGTATTGTTTGTTTTAATAAAACATATATCATAACTTCCAATAACAGAATGAATAGTACTTGCTATACCAAACCCGCCATCTGTTGTCTGAATTACAGATGGATATAAAAGTCCAAGGCCAACATTATCTGCTATTTTTGTCCATTCAATTGTTCCATTTTCACTGATCTTAGCTATCATCAATCCATATACAAGCGGAGAATAAGAGATCTCTGAATAGCCCACTACAATAAACCCGCCATCTGTTGTTTGCTTTAAAGAATATGCAATATCCAAGCCTGTTCCGCCAATTGTCTTGGACCATTGAAACTCTCCATGTGAATTAAGTTTTACAATATACATATCTTCGCGATAACCCATTCCGTAAGACTTGGTGGAACCAACAATAACATAACCGCTATCTGGCGATTGAATTATGCAATTTGCAATATCTTCTTCCTCCCCGCCAAAAATCTTTACCCATTGAAGAGAACCATCATGATGTAATTTTAATAAACAAATATCAAAGTCACCATATCCATATGAATTTGTGTATCCGGTTACTGCAAAACCACCATCAAATGTATTTATTATACATGTGGCGTATTCAGTCCCTGGACCGCCATATGTTTCCTGCCACGTATTTTGCGAAAAAATATTACTTGAAGTTAAAAATAATAAAAGGGAAAAAATGTAAATTTTTTTCATAACCAAGGTAATTTAATTACGTAAAAATAGAAGATTTTTATTGTAAAAACAATAGATTAAGAACGGTTTTTTGTGCGAAAATTGCTATTTCACCAAAACCATACGCTTTGTTTCAGTGAATTCATTTGTTACAAGTGAATAGAAATACACTCCAGAAGCATAACCGCTTGCATCCCAGTCAACTGAATAACTGCCTGGTTTTAGCTGTTCGTTTACGAGTGTGGTTACTGTCCTGCCAGATATATCATAGACTACGATCTTTGTTAACACACCCCGTCCTTCGGACACCCCTCTCAAGAGGGGAATTTGGAATTTAATTTTTGTTACGGGATTAAATGGATTTGGATAGTTTTCGAAAAGCTTAAATTCTTCAGGGGATGTATTTGATATTGGTTCAATACCTACAAATTCATTAAGGTTTGCATACCAAATCCTTCCGCTGCTAGAGCCGCACCAGATCTTTGAATGGCTGTAAATTTCAATACAGTCATACCAGAAGTTTTGAGTATTATCCATGACCCACGTTAAACCGCCATTACTGGTGAACATAATTGCTCCTGTTGACGGAGTGCCATGTACTGCCCATCCTGTATCCTGAGAAATAAACCTTATATCGTTGATCTGATTCCACCCGGACTGTGAAACGGGGTTATTCTGAAATACCCAGTTTGCTCCCCCGTTTGTTGTTTTATAAATATTGTTTCTTTCAAGATTAGCAGCTCCAAGCCATCCCGTTTGCTGATTTATAAAATAAACTGAAAGTAATGAAGAGTGTCCGTTACCGGTAGGAGGAATATTGGAAAATAAGTTTGTAAAACTTGAGCCGCCATTTGTGGTATACAGAAGAACATCATAACCTGCAATCCACCCCGTATTTGCATTAAACCAATATTGATCATTTAATTCCTGCCCCGGGCTTACAGGGGTAATTTCTATCCAGTTAGTGCCGCCGTTTGTAGTTTTTTCTATAAAAGGAACATATGGGAAATTTTTACTTCCTGCAATGCATCCAGTATTTGCGTTAAAAAAAATAACTGATCTTGCAATTCCCGCAACAGGAGCGCCGTACTGCTTAAACCAGCTGATCCCGCCATCAGTTGTTTTTCTTATCTGATTTGCTCCGCCAACGCACCATCCTATACTTTGGTCAATGAAATATGTTCCATTATATGTTGCAGAAAAATTTGTATCATTAAAAGTAAAACCGGTCCAGTTCATTCCGCTATCAGTTGTTCTGAATCCACCGTTACCTGAGTGTGTTACCCAGCCTTTCAATGAATCTGTAAAAAAAATATCAAGCATTTGGTAATCACCAGGGGTTGATACATATTGCCAGGTAAATGTAGGATTTAAGCCGGCTGAAGTCTGTGACTGACCATCTGTAATTATCCATAGGTCACATTGGGAATTGTATGAAGATTTTGGTTTATTTTGAGCAATAGCAGAGATATTCAAAATACTTAAAACTATTATAATAAATAAACTTTTCATATTTTTATAAAAAATAGTTTTAAATTATGTTTATTTAATAAGTACCATTCGTTTAGTTTCAGTAAACCCTTCAGTGATCAGCGAATAAAAATATACCCCGGAAGCATAACCGCTTGCATCCCAATCAACTGAATAACTGCCGGGTGTGAGTTGTTCGTTAACGAGCGTGGTTACTTCACGTCCTTGTAAATCGTAAATCATTATTCTCACGGAACGGTCACGACCGTACCCTACATATGCAGGAATATCAAATTTTATTTTTGTTACAGGATTGAAAGGATTGGGATAGTTCGGTAATAATGCAAATTTATCCGGTATTTCTGAAGAGATAATATTAATACCGATAGGTGAAATTGTTATGGCTCCTGTAGTTACTCTAGAACTTACCACAATATCGCCTCCATCAATCAGGTTGTTTGCGTTCTTATCATACCATAAGGCTGTAAGCAGGTCATAAACACCGCTAGATGCGTTACAGGGAATTTTAAAGCTGCGTGAATAATTTGCCGTTCCGTTTGAAAATGTCCTTGCAACATCACCCGTGGGATCTGAGATCCAGTTAGTTGTGCCTGTCGGAGCTATTGATGCGCCAATCATTAAACTAACATTTGCGTTTGATGTTACATTATTATTTATAGTAATTTGCGCACATGGGTTTGCTGATACAGGCGAGGGGGATGATGTATTTATAACTGCATTTGTACCGGGTGTAACTGACCAGTTAATAGGTGAAACACCATAATAATGTGTAAGTATCTGCTGCCATGTTTTTGTGCCGTATGTATGAGCACTTCCCTGGCTGCATGGACTTGAGGTTGTTACAAGTCTGCCCGTTGCCCAGCGGACTGTTCCCCACTGGCACAATCCCCTGCCGTGGCCGTTTGGAGTGTTACCAGTACAAACCGGGTCATATATACACGGCCATGTTGAGCTTGTTCCTGAGTATCCGTTGCCGCATCCTTTATTGTTATTTTCCGCTGAGTATTCAGCCCGTACAACCCCGCTTGAATTTGTGAGAATGTAGCCAAAAGTATTATCAACCGCAGTATTGGTGTTTGTGGAAAGTGTTGTACCCATGAACTGGCAATAAGTGTTATCGCAGATATCATATAAAGCAGGATTGATAGGATTATAGACATAATACATGCCATAGCTGCGCACTGCGACGGCACATGCCTGCAGTGAGTTCATACCCCCTGAGAGATTACCCCAGCATGCATAAATTTCAGCGGGCAGAACATATTTGCAATAGGTCTGCAGTGAATATACCTGTGCAGATGTACAATTAGTGCCGGTACAGTTTTTGCCAACGCGGATGTTTAACGGCAGTACAAAACCTGTTACAGCCATATCGGTAAATAATGTTGCGGGAGTGCATTCAGTACAAACATCTTTAACAGGCCTGTTATTACTGACTGATGCATTTTTCATGCGAACTGTAAAGATAAAATCAGTATTAGGTGTAATTTCAAACTGCGTGTATACTTCATTCTTATACGGGGATTTTTCAAATGTAATATCAATAGCCGTCCGTGTTTCACAAACGGCAGGTGCGGTGAATTCAAAGTAACCATCGCTTCCGGTTAAAGCATATATTTTAGAAATACCATCGGTAATTTTTACATTGCTAAGCGGTTCACCTGTGATATCATTAACAGCATATCCAAGCAGCAAAGCTTCATTGGGCTTTAACAGTGATTTTATCCTTTGCAGGTTAAGTTTATTATTGCTTGTTACCGGGTCCAAGAAGATATCGTAGTGAATTTCACCCGCATCAATAGTAAAATTAGTTTGTGAGGGTGAAAATCCGTTTTTGAAAACTGATATGAAATATGACCCCGGAGCTATATCCTGTGATACTGAATAACTGCCGGAATGAAGAGATATTACATTTTTTTGATTATATGCGTCAGTTAGGAGTAAATTATCAGGTATAATAGATAAGCCGGTTTCACTTGAGAAGAATTTCAGCTCAATTCTGCCGGCAAATATGTATGATTGATGGATTAGTGTAGTGTATAATAAGATAATTAAAGCGGTATGTAATCTTCTTTTCATTTATCTCTAATTTTATTGAATAAAAATACTCAATAACTTAAGGAAATGAAATAGTAATTATTGTAAATAATTGTTTCATAAATTGTCATCCGATGACTTTAAGCCTGCCTGCCTTTGACAGTTCATCGGATGACTTATTACTTAATCAAAACCATGCGCTTTGTTTCAACATAACCTCGCCCTGAGCCTGTCGAAGGGTCATTAACAATCAGTGAATAAAAATACACTCCCGAAGCAAATGCGGAGCCATCCCAATCTACAGAATAGCTGCCAGGCGAAAGCTGCTCGTTTACAAGTGTGGTGACTTCACGGCCGAGGAGGTCGTAGATGATCACTTTCACGGAACGGTCGCGACCGTTCCCTACGTTATTAGGAATATCGAACTTAATTTTTGTGACGGGGTTGAACGGATTGGGATAGTTTTGGTAGAGGGTGAAGGATTGAGGGATTTGGGAACTGGAAATACAAATGCCTATTGGATTGCCTCCTCCATTTGTTGTTTTGAGTATTGTACCATTTATACCTGTAACAAAACCAGTATTTACATCTGTGAAAAATAATGATAATAATCCATTATTTGTACCAGAATTCATGAAATACCAATTTAAACCCCCATTGATTGTTTTTAATATTAATCCGTTATCAATAAGTGATCCATAACTATCTTGTAAATAACCTGTGGCATACCCAATATTACTATCCAGAAAATAAATACTGGATATACTATAAGGATAATCAAGACTTGTATAATTAGGAGTTCGGAGCAATTTCCAGTTGTTTCCTAGATTTGTTGTTTTATATATCGTTCTGCGATCTCCAGCAACGTAACCTGTAAAATGATTTATAAAATAAATGCATCTCATAGATGGCCTATTGGAACTATCTTTTTGGCACTCTACCCAGTTTATACCAGAGTTTGTTGTTCTTTGTATCGATGCATAATTATTTCTATGACCTGCAAAAAAACCAGTATTCGAATCAATGAATTTAATTGATATTGGTTCGGGTCCGTATTCTTGAGTGGTAATGCTATAAATAATTTGCCAAAATATTCCGGAATTTACTGTCTTGTAAATACTTTTCGTCGAATTGGGATAATATTCTCCTACAATAAACCCAGTTTCGTTATTAACAAAATCTACACTCTTGATATTAGAGCCCATATTTGAAGTTTTTACTTCCCAGTTTATTCCTGAGTTTGATGTGTACATCACAAATCCACCTGAAGTACACTGACCGACAACATATCCAATATTATTATCAATAAAGGTCGATGATCTGAAACCAAAATTTGTACTTGAAAAATTATTGTTCCAATTCAGACCGTTGTTTGTTGTCTTTAATATTGTTCCGGTAAAGCTTAAATCACCATTATAATAATTGCCAAATATATACCCCGTATGACTAGTTGGAAAAACAATTGATGTCAGATTTGTCCTTGCAATTCTTGCAGTAAGTCTATTCCAGTTATTTCCACCATTTATTGTTCTCAACAAAAGTCCAAATCTACCAGATGCAAACCCTGTAAGACTATCAGAAAAAGATATTGAATAGGTCGTTTCAAGACTATCATAGTAACAACTGGACCAATTATTACCTCCATTTGAGGTTTTGAATATTTTAGCATTAGAACAAATAAAACCTAATGTTTGGTTTACAAAATATATGGAATATAGATTAGTCTGCGACTGAATTAATTGAGAATTCCAATTTATACCAGAATTACTGCTTTTTAAAATATAGCCAAAAATATCACAAGCAAAAATTTCATTTGCGTTTTTAAAAGCTATTGTATTACAGGGTGATAAAGATGTAAGTGACCAATTCAAACCTGCATTAGTACTTTTGCTCAAACCGGCATTGTACTGATTTACCCCTGTTTGATCCCAACCTACTGCAAAAATTGTATCATTACCTTTCAATGCTAGGTCTTTTAATGTATATGATGCTCCAGTACTAGAAATACTCCAGTTAATACCTCCATTTGTCGTCTTTCCAATACTTCCGAGGCTTCCAATACAATATCCGGTAGTAGCCGAAATAAATTTGATTGAATTCAAATATTTTCCATCTAACGCAAGAACCGTGTTCCAGTTAAGACCTCCATCAATTGTACGAAGTATTTGTGAACCATAATAATCTTTTTTTAGCACAAAACCCGTAAGTGAATTCAAAAAATAACAGGAAGAATTGATTGAAACATCTTTAAAAGATAGATCTAACCAATTAATTCCCCCATCAGTGCTCTTTAATATTGTTCCTTGCCTGCCAACTGTATATAATATACTTGAGTTTACAAATTGAATTTTTATCAAATCATTTCCCGTTGGTAAAGGATTCTGCCAAAACCAGCCGCTTTGAGAAAATATATTATTTGATGCCAGAATTAACAGAAAGGAAAAGATGTATATTTTTTTCATAACCAAGGAAATTAATTAATCAAAATTAAATGCTTTTTTAAGGAAAAACAATAGATTAAGAACTATTTATTCATCAGATAACTCTGAACATATTATCAGTCATAGGTTAAATAGCTATTTTATCAAAACCATACGCTTTGTTTCAACATAACCTCGCCCTGAGCCTGTCGAAGGGTCATCAACAATCAGTGAATAAAAATACACTCCCGAAGCAAATGCGGAGCCATCCCAATCTACAGAATAGCTGCCAGGCGAAAGCTGCTCGTTTACAAGTGTGGCGACTTCACGGCCGAGGAGGTCGTAGATGATCACTTTCACGGAACGGTCACGACCGTTCCCTACGTTTGCTGGAATATCAAATTTAATTTTCGTAACCGGGTTGAATGGGTTCGGGTAGTTTTGGTAGAGGGAGAATTGTTTCGGAATTAGAGATGAAAGAGGATCTAATGCATTGGGCATTACACCTGAAATGGTTTTTAGTATAATACCTTTATCTCCAAATACCCAACCTGTACCAGATGAAATAAAATATACGTCATTCAATCCATACTGATTTGGAGTATTTTGATAAAGCCAGTTATTCCCTCCATTAGAAGTAGCAAAAAGATTTCCTTTTTTACTAGTTACCCATCCAGTATTTTGATTAATAAACTTTATGGAAGAAAAAGATTCACCTGTTTGAATATATTGGGTTTGCCAATTAAAACCGCCATTGTCAGATTTAATAATTGATTCACTACCAATTACCCATATATTTGAATCATCTAAATAATAAACTTTATTGTATGTAGCGGAGGTATTGACACAAACATTCCAATTCAAACCACCATTTACAGTTTTTAATACATTATTATAACCAACCAACATTCCAGTGTTATCATTAATAAAATGCTGATCATATAATGTTCCTACACCCCCAGAATAAACTCTGGACCAATTTAATCCTCCATCAATTGTTTTAAAAAATGATTTTATATTAGGACCGGGCGGAGCATTATATTGATAGCCGCTTGCATATCCAGTCAACGTATTAACAAATTGAAAAGAATATGCGTAGTTTATTGTAATAAGACCAGATCCGAAAGTTGAAATAAAAAACCAATTTTCACCTCCATTGGTAGTCTTATAGAGATTTCTATTATTGCTACTTGCAAAACCAATGTTTTCATCTAACATCTGAACTTTATTCCAAAATAAAGAGGGATCATTAAATTTAAGTGCCCACATAATCCCGTTATTTGTAGTCTTCAAAATATAATTTTGACCAACAGCAATACCTGTATTAGAATTCACAAATACTGCAGATGATAAATTACTATTTATTATACCTTCTGTTTTTAAACTCCAATTGTCACCTGAGTTACTGGTAGCATAAAGCGTTCCAAAATCACCAGACACCATACCATTAATTGAATCCTTAAAATAAATTGATTTTAAATTACTGTAAGCAGGTGATAGAATTCTAGTCCAGTTGATTCCAATATTCGTAGTTTTTAATATTTTACCTTTTTGACCAACTATAACTCCAGTATTTTCATTTATGAAATCAACAGATTGTAAAAGAGTATCTACCAGGTCAATCACAGTTATTATGTTACTTCCCCCATTTGTCGATTTTCTAATTGTTCCGTGTAATGTTGAGCCTAATATATAACCACCAGCAAAAATGATATTTTGTGAATTAATAAAATCAAAATCCAGACTATAGCTTAATGTACCAATCCATGACCAATTACTACCCGCATTTGTGGTTCTGTAAAAATATACCCCATTATCTGCAAAACCTGTGTTATTATTTAAAAAATGAATTTTATAAAATCCACTTCCTAGTGTATTATAATTTATATTCCAACTCATTCCTGAATCTGTAGTTTTATAAATCATTCCATATCCACCATTATTATTGTCATATCCACAAACCCACCCTGTAAGTTGATTTTGAAAATAAATCCCATTAAACTTCGTGTTATTAATAGTAACTACACTTTCCCAATTTAAGCCTCCATTACTGGTCCTCAACACTGTTCCTCTTTCGCCTACAACAATGCCAATACTTTCATTTACAAATAATACATTATAAAGAATTTCTGTTGTTTTGCTGTTTTGTAAATACCAATTATTTCCACCATCAGTGGTTTTAATAATAGTACCTTTAATCCCAACAGCATATCCAGTGTTCCCATCAATAAATTTGATGGAGTTTAAATCATTACCTTGAGGCAATGGGTTTTGCCAGAACCATCCGCTTTGTGATAATATATTACTTGCTGAGAGAATTAACAGAAAGGAAATGATGTATATTTTTTTCATAACCAAGGAAATTAGTTAATCAAAATTAAATGCTTTTTTAAGGAAAAACAATAGATTAAGGACTATTTAATCATCCGATGACTCTGAAGGCCTTATCAGTCATCGGATGAATGTAAAAAAAGGA
>CAZOAP010000096.1:0-11499 GCA_964577645.1 uncultured Ignavibacteriales bacterium | reverse complement strand
AATATCATGTGCTGAGCTGATACTTTTTGCTTTGGAAAGAGCAACAAGTGTTTTAATTAAATTATATTCTGTATCCAGGTCAATTTCAGGAGCGTCGCCTTTTACCAAACCATATTGCAGTTTCAGGTATTCGCTTCCGCCTATTGATGTACTGCTGTTATAATTACCGATTAATGCAATTGAATCTTCTTCATTCTTAAAAAATGATGTTGTCATGCATTCGATATCTTCAATTAGTCCCACCATACCTATTGTTGGAGTTGGATACACAGCGTAATCAGGTGATTCATTATAAAAGCTTACATTTCCCCCGGTAACAGGAGTGTTTAGTTTTTTGCAGGCATCTCCAATACCCCTTATCGCTTCGCGAAACTGGTGATATACTTCAGGTTTGTAGGGATTGCCGAAATTAAGGCAGTTTGTAATTGCAAGAGGCTCAGCCCCGGTACATGCAACATTGCGGGCTGATTCACATACTGCAGCCATAGCTCCTTTGTACGGGTTAAGGTAAACATACCTGCCGTTACAATCGGTTTTCATTGCAAGAGCTTTGGTTGTACCTTTTATTCTTACAACCGATGCATCGCCACCGGGCATTATAACGGTGTTTGTCCTGACCTGTGTATCATATTGTTCATATACCCAGTTCTTGTTGGTTATGTTTGGTGTTGAAAGCAGTTCTATAAGTACTTTGTTCAGATCGTCCGGTTCAGCTAAAACAGACTCATCAAAATTCTGAACTTCCTTCAGGTATGCCGGCTCCTTTGATTCACGTACATATACAGGTGCATCACCACCAAGAACAAGCGTGTTTGCAGGTACTTCTGCAACAACATTGCCATGGTAAGTAACTTTTACATCAGGACCTTTTGTAACTGTACCGATCTCAACGCAGTTCAGGTCCCATTTTTCAAAAATTTGTTTTGCAATATCTTCTTTGCCTTTCTGAATAACAACAAGCATTCTCTCCTGTGATTCTGAGAGCATTAATTCATAAGCTGACATATTTTCTTCCCGGGCAGGTACCAGGTCTAAATTTATATCCATACCCATTCCGTCTTTAGCGCTCATTTCGCTGGTTGAGCATGTTATTCCTGCAGCACCCATATCCTGCATACCAACAACAACACCGCTTTTAATAAGCTCGAGTGATGCTTCAAGCAGCAATTTTTCCGTGAACGGGTCACCGACCTGCACCGAAGGGCGCTTTGCTTCTGAAGCTTCGGATATTTCTTCTGATGCAAATGTTGCTCCGTGTATTCCATCCCTGCCTGTTGAGGATCCGACTATAAACACCGGGTTCCCAACACCTTTTGCCGTAGCCTTTGCCACTTCATCATGCTTAACTATGCCAACAGCCATAGCATTTACTAATGGATTATCACGATAGCTCTCATCAAAATATATTTCACCGCCTACAGTGGGTACACCAAAACAATTTCCGTAATCACCAATACCTTTTACAACATTTTTGAAAAGATATTTTGTGCGTGTGACATCTTTATCTTTATTTGAAATACTTCCAAATCTCAATGAGTTTAATGCAGCAATAGGCCTTGCACCCATTGTGAAAATATCGCGCAGTATTCCGCCAACTCCTGTAGCAGCTCCCTGGTAGGGCTCAACAGCCGAAGGATGGTTATGAGATTCAATCTTAAATGCCACCGCTAATCCATCACCGATATCAACAAGCCCGGCGTTCTCTTCACCTGCACCAACAAGCAGCCTGCCGCCTGAACGGGGCAGCTTTTTTATTTCCAGTATTGAGTTTTTGTATGAGCAGTGCTCTGACCACATTACTGAATATATACCAAGCTCGGTATAGCTGGGCTTTCTGCCTAATATCTCCAGGATCCTGTTATATTCTTCTTCCATCAGGCCAAAAGTTTTGGCTAATTCAGGTGTTACTTCGGGTTCTTGCATGTTATTTTTGTGAAATTTGTTTTGAATTGCGGTGTTTACAAAGATAAAAAAAACTAATCAGATAAATTATACCAGAATTTATTCTACTATGAAGGTTATTCAATTAAATTTCGTCAAATTTCTTTAATAGCCAGTCTTTTCTCATAGGCCGGGAATTCATGAGCTTTTCCATGACATCCATAATATTTTTACGCGAAATATCTAATTTAAGCCTGATAAGATCATTCATAAAAGTTAAAAATAAAAGGTAACCCTGTTTCATTTTTAAAGTGTAGTTCCTGTCCTTTTTAATAAAATGTTTGTATGAGTCAATTAAGCTTAAAGCAGTTTCATATTTACCAAGTTCATATAACGAACACAGCCTCAGGTCACGCAGGTAATACCGCTGCTGGAATGTTTCAAAATTTATTTTTGACTCAAATTCCAGGCAATTTTCAAAATTGCCTTTTGAAAAAGATAAATACGCATTGCTGTAATTCAGCATATTTTCTTTTGTAGAAGGTTCAAGCAAAACATGGTATTTATATATGAATTCCTCGGTCCAGTCAAATTCTCCCAGCTGAAGGCCCATTCTAAGTACATTACTGAAAACAGTAAACCTTAAATACTGTTCACCTGAATATTCATACAACTGAATTAACAGCTTAAATGCTTCAAACAGTGATCTGCTGAAATAGCCTCCGCTTTTTAGATTTTTATAGTAAATCGTATTTACAAGTATTGTTGAAAGTATGAATTTTTCATTCCCGGTTATTGAATCATTATGAAGAATATTATTCATCAGTTCCTGCAGATCAGTTCTGCCTTCTGTATCATTTAAAAAACAGTATATCTCGTAATACGGTATCAGTAACCGGTTGTATCTGAAATCACTACCCTTTAAGGACCTGAAAAGCTTATCAAGATCAATTGAACCAAGGAATAATGTTGTAAATTCATTTCCTTTGATGTTATCAAGATAACCTGTACGCCAGAATATATTATGCTGCTTGAACATATCTATCATAAATGCTGTAATCAAAGATTCGCTCAGTTTCTGTTCGTGAGTGAACATTTCTTTTTCGTAATTTCTTTTAGTATAAAATTCGATAAGTGTTTTTTCATATTCTGTTTCTCTGATCGCAGTATTCAGTTCAATATGAAAGTCCGGAGCTTTTTGCTTTTCTGTTTTCTTAAGTTGTTTTATGAATTGTCTATCCAGTCCTTTATTATCAAAAGCACCAAGCAGCCTTTTGCTGAGTTCATCTGAGTTACTTTCGATATCATTTATAACCAAAAATTTTTCAGTTAACCTTGTTGCAAGGTAAATTATGGTTTTAATATTTTCATTATTGTATTTCTTCCCTTTAAAAACGGATCCATGAAGCTCAGCTTTATTTAAATTTATCCTTTTTTCTTTTTCACATAAAATTATCAGGTCAATTAACTTTGTAACATTTTCGTTTTGATTAAAAAATGGTGAAATTACAAAATTTCTTAATTTTTTAATCTCATGGTCATCCAACGAATTTATTATTTCAATTAATGAACAGCTTTTCATATTAAAATTATAATCTTTATAACGATAAATTTATTCAAAATAGCGAATAATTATAAAATTTGCTGTATATTTTATAAATTTCTATAATCTTTTGCTAAATAAATTCTTTGAATTTTGTTTAATATTCAGGTTATCTTTGAAATATTCTAAAATTAATAAATTCAATAATGATAAAGACTTATTTACTCACTTTTCTTCTTGTTTGTACATTTGTTATTGGCGGCTGCGGTAAAAAGGAAGTTGTAAAACCTAACGCAAAATTTCTTGGAACTTATCAGGTTAAAGATGTTTGGGGGAGCAGCAAATCTGAAATAGGCAGCGGCTCGCTTGAATATGTAATGACAATCAAGCCAAGCGGCGATAGCGCGGTTATAATTGATAACATCAATAAAACACTCATCGGTGTTACTGCAAAAGTTCAGGGTGATTCAATCTTGATTGATAAACAGACGGCTAAATCAAACAGCGGAACAACGTATGATGTTGACCCGGATGTTGGTGTGTTAACAGGCGGAAAGAACCTGAAGCTGAACTTCGGATATAACGATCTTGACAGAAGTAATGCAATTGGATATGTTGTAGTCACTATGGACGGGGTTAAAGACAGCTCTGTATCAACAAAATAAACCGGTCACCGGTTTTTAAATAATTCCTGGCTGCTGTAGCCTTTCTCGTAAAACAGGGCGGTTCCGGCAGCTACAAGGATAGGCTTCATAAATACATTTACCACCGGCAGGAACATCAATAGAAATGCTGTAAAGCCAAAGCCGTAAGTCACCAGCTTGCCTTTGCGTGTCACTTTCAATTTATCCCTGAAGCGCATTTTCTTTCTAGTCATAGGATAGTCAAGGAAATCCAGTGCATTATAGAAACAGGAAAATATTACTCCGATAACAGCTGATAAAACTGAACCTGCAACAGGTACTGCATTGAGTAAAAAAATGAGAAAAAGGATTAGTAGGTAGAATGTAAGCTTCTGAATTTCACCTTTTATGCTTACATATGCATCTTCCCAGAAACCCATGTTATGCTCCTCATTACCTGATACAATTTCCTCTACCCGCTGTGAAATTTCTTCATTGAATGGAGCTGTAACAATGTTACCTAATATTGTGAAGAGCAGATAACACACAAATAACATCAGAAGGAAACCGATTATCAAAAGAGCAGTATGCAGGAATTTCAGCCAGAAACCCGCTTCAGTATTTTCAATCCCCAGCCAGGTATCCAGTGAGCCCATCAGCCATTTGTAAGAGAAAATAAAAACGCTCCCATAGATCAGTAAATTGATCAGCATGGGAGCGATAGAATACTTTATTAATTTTTTATGAGTAAAAAAGAATTTCAGGCTTCTGAACGGGTATGTAAAACCGAAAAGAAAATCCTTCATATATCCTTCTTTATTTCATTTATTTTATTTTTTTGAAAAGCTTTACAAGGTCAAGTTTTTCCCATGTAAAATCCTTATCATTTCTGCCAAAATGGCCGTATGCAGCAGTCTTCCTGTATATCGGTCTCCTTAGGTTCAGTCTTTCCATTATCCCCTTCGGGGTCAGGTTAACATTTTTCTTTATGAAAGCAGCGATCTTGCTGTCTTCAACACTGCCTGTACCGTTAGTATCTACAAATATTGATACAGGCTGTGCTACACCAATTGCATAAGAAAGCTGTATCATACACTCCGAAGCAATTTTAGCTGCAACAATGTTCTTTGCAAGATGTCTTGCTGCGTATGCTGCGCTTCTATCTACCTTCGAAGGATCCTTGCCTGAAAATGCACCGCCGCCGTGGGGAGCTTTTCCGCCATATGTATCAACTATGATCTTTCTTCCTGTTAAGCCTGTATCACCATGCGGTCCGCCGATCTCAAACCTGCCCGTTGGATTAACATGGAATATTGTCTTCTTATCAAGCAGACGTGCGGGAATTACTTTCTTTATAACATTTTTAATAACATCAGCTTTAATTTTTGCCTGTGAAACATCGGGGTCATGCTGTGTTGAAATTACTACTGTATCAACCCTTAAAGGCTTGTTATCCTCACTGTATTCAATTGTAACCTGTGATTTCGCGTCAGGCCTTAAGTAAGGCATCAGCTTCAGATTTCTTTTCCTTATATCTGCAAGCTTTTTAACCAGCTTGTGGGCATATACCAAAGCCATTGGCATATATTCAGGGGTCTCGTTGGTTGCATAACCGAACATCATGCCCTGGTCACCGGCACCGCCTGTATCAACACCCATAGCGATATCTGGTGATTGTTTGTTGATAGCTGACATTACATTTATTGAATGGAAATCAAACCTGTAATCGCCTTTTGTGTAACCGATATCCTTTACTACGTTCCTTACTACTTTTTGTATATCCACATAATGTGATGTTGTAATTTCTCCGCCAACAAGCACAAGCCCGGTTGCGCAGAAAGTTTCGCATGCAACACGCGCAGTTTTATCGTGCGCAAGTATATCGTCCAATATTGCGTCTGAGATCTGGTCGCAGACTTTATCCGGATGTCCTTCACTGACTGATTCGGATGTGAAAAAATAAGACATTTTTATCTCCTGTATATTATTATTTAATTTTACATATAATTTTTTGTACATCAATCTTTAAATCTGTTAAATTATACTTTAATAATTCCCATATTACTGAATAATCAACTGCAAAATATTCGTGAACAACTACATTTCTTAAGTTTTTGAGACCTTTCCATTCTGTTTCCGTAAAATTATTTTTTATTGCTTCTGAAAGTCTGGAAACAGCTTCACCAATTATCATCAGTTCATTTGTAACAGCTGACTTATGAAGATCGCTTTTATAAAATTCATCATAGCTTAAATTATCTATATATCCTTCAATTTTTTCAATTGATTGAACGATATGCTCAAGTCTGAGCAGATCATCGAGCTGTTTTTTCATAGATAAGCTTTTTATCCTTCTCTATATAAGGCTGGAATATCTCTGAGATCCCGTTTGAAGAGATTAAATCGACTTTTGTGTGAAGTAATTCTTCAAGCTCTGCCTGCATTGAAAAAAACTTTAAACCCACAGGAGTTGTGTGATCAAGTTCCACTAAAATATCTATATCACTTTTTTCAGTTTGTTCATTACGGGCATAAGAACCGAACAGGTAAGCCTTAATAACAGGTTTATCTTTAAAATACTTCCTAATTTTATTTACTGTTTCTTCACTCATAATAAACTACTTACTTGATTCCAGTACCAATTCTGCAAAATCTTTAACTTTTACTTCTTCTGACCTGCCTTTTTCCTTAACACCATCAGTTAACATTGTCATGCAGAACGGACATGCTGTGGAAATAATATCCGGATTAGTCTCAAGTGCTTCTTCTGTTCTTTCTATATTAACTTTTTTGCCGATCTTCTCTTCCATCCACATCCTGCCGCCGCCGGCTCCGCAGCATAAACCGCGGTCTTTGGAGCGTTTCATCTCATTCATCTCACCATTGTTTACCTGCCTGATAAGCTCTCGAGGCTCTTCATATATATCATTATACCTGCCTAAGTAGCATGAATCATGGTATGTAACTTTTTTATCTATTTTCTTCGCTGAATCGATTTCAATTTTCTTATCATTTACAAGCTCTCCTATGAATTCACTGTGATGCATAACTTCATAATCTCCGCCGAATTCTTTATACTCGTTCCCAATTGTCTGCAGGCAATGGGGACAGCTAACAAGTATCTTTTTGAAATTATACTTTTTCATCGTTTCTACATTCTCTTTTATCATCGTTTGAGCTAAGAATTCATTCCCAAGTCTACGGGCTGAGTCACCGTTGCATTTTTCTTCTGTACCAAGCACTGCATAATTTACTTTTGCCTTATCAAGCAGTGTTGCAACAGAGCGTGTTACATTCTGGTACCTTGCATCAAATGAGCCTGCACATCCTACCCAATACAGAACATCAAACTCCTGCTTTTCAGCAGCAACCGGAACAGTAATATCCATCCCTTCTGTCCATTTAAGCCTGTCTTGCTGAGGATATGCCCATGGAGCACCGTTATTTTCCATATTGCCAAATACCGTCATCAGTTCATCTGGGAAGCGTGACTCGCTTTGTACCAGGAAACGCCTCATATCAACAATTGGATTAACATGTTCAATATTCACAGGACACTCCTGCACACAAGCCATACAGCTTGTACACGACCAAAGCTCAGCATCTGTAATGTAGTTATCTGAAACAAGCTTTTTGCTCTCAATTTCAGCGGGAATTTCACCGCCTGAGACTAGCAGGGGAGCCTTCTCTGAAGTTCTTTCCCTGATGTTCATAATGATCTTTCGTGGTGAAAGCGGCTTGCCTGTTAAGTTAGCGGGACAGACAGATGTACACCTTCCGCACTCAGTACATGCATAGCCATCAAACATTTCCTTCCATGTAAGCTGCTCAATATCACCTGCACCTAGGAAAACATTTTCCTTTTCAAAATCTATTTCTTCCGTATCAAGTGTCTGCGGCCCAATTTTTGATAAATATACATTCGGCAGCGAGGTCACAATATGAAAATGCTTGGAGTAGGGAAGGTAATTCATGAATGTGAGGATAATTACAATATGGCCCCACCAGAAAATATTGTAGAATGTAATTTCTTTTCCTGCAAATAATGCTGTTAAGTGTGATGCTATAAAATGTGCTTTATAATAGTCTGCATATTCAGGATGCACAAAAGCTTTTGTTGCATTCACACCAAACATTGTTATCATTACACCCATTATCAGGCAAAGAATAAATGTTGCATCAGCATTTGTGTTGCCATCGCCCTGTAAACGTTTGGGGTGCAGTACATATCTTCTGAAAAGCGCATAGAGAACTGAAAGAATTACAAGTACTCCGAACAAGTCCTGTGACGCAAAGAATACCTGTGAAACTGCGCCAAGCATACCCAAAGAAAAACCGGAATAGAATCCCTGGATAAAAGCTTCAGTCACAGCTGTTATAAGAACTAAAAATCCCCAGAATATCAGTGCATGCATTAATCCGGCAACAGGGTCACGGAAAATTTTTGCCTGCCCTATACCGATTCCAATTACTTTCCAGATCCTTTTACCAACATCACTAAAACGGTTCTCACTGCGTCCCAGCATAAGGTAAGAACGAATCCTTATCAGGTTATATGTAAACAGGGATAGTGCGGCGAGAAAGAGTACTATAAATACAATGTTTTGAATGTGCATAGCGCAAAATTATTGAAAAATGAGGAAAATATAAAGGGAATTGTCAATAATTTATAGCAAATTAAGAGAAATATTACTGAGACTTTGAAACTATTAATATGTGAAAAAGGATTGAATTGAATGTCCATAAAATAAAGAGTATTTTTGTATTATTATGAATGAATTTAAAGATATCGAAGAATCACCCGCATTAACCCCTGAATTTAAACCCGAAACGAAGATAGAGAACAAATCTGAGCTTCCGGTATTTTTACCGATAGTACCTTTAAGGGATATTGTTATATTCCCGTACATGATGTATCCCATACTTGCCGGCAGGGAGTCAACCATAAGCGCAATAAACTTTGCCCTTGAAAAGGAAAAGTATGTACTGCTGCTTACACAGAAAGATCACAAAGCTGAAGAAGCGGAAGTGAATAATCTTTATGAATACGGTACTGTTGCAAAAATATTACAGGTGATTAAACTGCCTAATAATTTAATAAAGGTTTTAGTTGATGGAATTGCACAGGCTAAAGTAAAAAAATTCCACAAAGATAAATTCATAGAAGCTGATATAGATTATATCTTTCCTCCAATTGATGAAAATGTTGAGCTGAACGCGCTCATAAGACAGGCAACAAAGCTCTTCACAGATTATGTTACCAATCACCGCGGTGTTGCACAGGAATCACTTATGGCTTATGAGAATATTAAAGAGCCTGACAGAAAGCTGTATTACATTGCATCTACTATACTTGTTTCAATTGAGCGCAAACAGCAGCTGCTTGAGCTTACAAGCCTGGTGGAACAGTACTATGAGCTTATAAATATCTTAAGCAGTGAAATTGAGATATTTAAGGTTGAAAAGGATATCGAGGCAAAGATAAACCAGAGCATGCAGAAGAACCAGCGCAGGTTCATTGTGCAGGAGCAGATAAGGATACTGCAGGATGAGCTTAACGATGAGGATGAAACTGATCCGGATTTTCAGAAGCTCAAAGATGCGATAGTAAAATCAAAAATGCCTAAGGATGTTAAGGATAAAGCGCTGGAAGAATTCCAGAAGCTGAAGAAAATCCCGCAAATGTCACCTGAGGCAACAGTATCAAGGAATTTCCTTGACTGGATGGTTAGTGTACCGTGGAAAACCTACACAAAGGATAATCTGAATATTGAGCATGCAAAGGAAATTCTTGATGAAGATCATTTCGGACTGGAAAAACCCAAGGAAAGAATACTTGAGCATATTGCTATACTTAACAACCTTGAAACCATAAATAAAGGAAAAAAGAACCAGACCGAGCTGAAAGCCCGTGCGCAGATATTATGCCTTGTTGGACCGCCCGGTGTGGGTAAAACATCTTTGGGCAAATCAATTGCTAAAGCACTTGATAGAAAATTTGTACGTATATCGCTTGGCGGTGTGCGAGATGAAGCTGAAATAAGGGGGCACAGGCGCACTTACATTGGCTCTATGCCGGGTAAGATAATACAATCAATGCGTAAGGCAGGCACAAATAATCCCGTTATACTTATGGATGAAATCGATAAGATGGGAATGGATTTCAGAGGTGACCCTGCAAGCGCACTGCTTGAAGCACTGGACCCTGAGCAGAACAATACTTTTAATGATCATTACCTGGATGTTGATTATGACCTCTCACGTGTGCTATTCATTACAACTGCAAATGTACAGTTCCAGATACCATTGCCGTTACAGGACAGGATGGAGATCATTCAGATGCCCGGGTACCTTGAGCATGAAAAGCTTGAAATTGCAAAACGCCATATAGTTGCCAAGCTTTTGCTTGAGCATGGCTTAACTGATGATGAAGTAATTATTCCGGACTCATCTATAAAGAAAATTATAAATGAATATACCCGCGAAGCAGGGGTTAGGAATCTTGAGCGCGAAATTGCATCCTTAATGCGCAAAATTACCAAAGAAATTGTACTGAATAAGATCAAATCCAACGGCTCAGCTGAAAAGGAGAAAAAACCACTTACTGTTACACCTGTACTTATTGAAAAATACCTTGGTGTGCCAAAGTTCAAGGAAAAGCAGGCTGATAAGGAAGATAAAGTAGGCAATGCAGTAGGACTTGCATGGACAAGTATGGGTGGAGATATTCTTGACATTGAAGTATCAGTTATGCCCGGCAAAGAAAAGCTTACCTTAACCGGTCAATTGGGCGATGTGATGAAGGAATCAGCCTTAGCAGGATTTACTTATATAAGAAGCAACTCAAAGAAATTCGGACTTGCCGGTAACTTCTTCAATGGTAAAGAGATTCATATCCATATTCCTGAAGGCGGAATACCAAAAGACGGACCTTCGGCGGGAATTACAATGACGCTTGCGATGATATCGGCATTAACAGGAAACCCAACACGCAGCGATGTTGCCATGACAGGGGAGATAACCCTGCGCGGCGAGATACTTCCGATCGGGGGACTCAACGAAAAGCTTCTTGCAGCACAGAGAAGCGGTATAAAGAAAGTACTGATACCGAAGGAAAATGAAAAAGACCTGAAGGAAATTTCGGATAAGATCAAAAAAGGTCTCGAGATTATTAGCGTTGAAAAGCTTGATGATGCCTTAAAACATATCTTCAAGAAGAAGTTTGTGAAGAAGAAATAAATTCATTATTAATTATAAAACTCATCCGATGAATCTAAGCTTGACTGCCTTAGCAGCCATTGGATGAGTAAGATGAGTAAAATGCAGAGTCTCACGCTTTTTGTGGACTCTGTATTTATTATTATCATTATTTCACCATTTAACTATTTCGCTATTTAAGCAGCACCATCTTTCTAGTTTCAGTATAATTTTCAGTAATTAATTTATAGTAAT
>CAZOAP010000095.1:0-11580 GCA_964577645.1 uncultured Ignavibacteriales bacterium | reverse complement strand
ATATGAAGGAAGACTTCCCCGTATACAATAAATTATGGGCAGAATATTTTAAGGATAGCCAGCCCTGCCGCACAACACTTGAAATTAACTGCCTGCCAACACCCATAGCAATTGAACTAAAATGTATTGCACTGTTAGAAAATTAAGAATTGATATATTTGCATTTATATTTGCTATTATTTTATTGATCAGCCTGCCCGCTTATTTTATGATAACAGAAAAAACGGAAAAACATAAATATAATTACCTGGCCTTGGGTGATTCATACACTATTGGTGAAAGTGTCGGTGATAATGAACGATTTCCCGTGCAATTAGCCAGCAGGCTTTCTGCTGATGACATTGATATATCGGCACCCGTTATAATTGCAAAAACCGGGTGGACAACGGATGAATTACTGGCAGCAATTAAAGAAAAGAATGTTACCGATACTTTCAGTATTGTGACGCTGTTAATTGGTGTGAACAACCAGTACCGCGGCAGAAGTGCGGAAGAATACCGCGGAGAGCTTAAGCAGCTGATAGATATTGCGGTAAATTACGCTGGCGGAAATAAAGAGCATGTTTTTGTACTTTCAATACCTGACTGGGGTGTTACACCTTTTGCTGAAGGCAGGGAGAGAAAAAAAATTGCATCAGAAATTGATGAATACAACAGGGTTAAAATAGAAGAATGCGATATAGCGGGTATCAATTATTACGATATTACGGAACTTACCAGAATTAATGACGCATCATTAACAGCATCTGACGGACTTCATCCTTCTGCTAAAATGTATAAAATGTGGGTTGATAAGATATATGATGATGTGAAGAAAGTAATGCAATAATCATAATAAAAATAACGTTTTACTATTGATAGTTGTTTCTAAATAGTGTCAGGTCTGGGGACCTGACATGAACAAACATATTAAAATAAAATCACCTTTATGAATTTGTGAATGATATTAAAAAACAAATAGTAAGTTAACGTTCCCGTCAGGTTCTTAAACCTGACGGACTTTGAGATCACAATACTATTATCTTCTGCTTTATCATTCCTGTTAAGAATTTTAAGGTGGGTTCAGGGATCTTTAATAACAGAATTCAGAATATAACATTTGAAAATAAATCCGGCTGAAATACTGATCAAAGATTACACTTACGACCTTCCCGCGGAAAAAATTGCTCAATACCCGTTAAAAGAGCGTGACAGCTCTAAACTTTTAATTTATAAAAACGGTAATGTTACAGAAGATATCTTCAGTAATATTTCTAATATTATTCCACAAAACTCTTTGCTTATTTTTAATGATACAAAGGTAATAAATGCCAGGCTGAATTTTAAGAACCAGGCAGGCAAAGAGATTGAAATATTTACGCTTGAGCCTGCTGTAAGTACCGAGCTTAGTATTGCATTGCAGCAAAAAGAATCAGCTGAATGGATATGCCTGGTTGGAAACTTAAAAGCGTGGAAATCCGGTAAGCTGGCAACAGATATAACATTAAACGGAAAAGAATATAAGTTATATGCAGAGCTGAAAAGCAAACAGCACGATGCAAATATAATCCATTTTTCTTGGGAGCCGGCTAAAGTGGCCTTTGCCGAGATACTTGAAGTGTTTGGTGTTACACCTCTGCCGCCATATATGAAAAGAAGTGCTACAATTGACGATAAATTGAATTACCAGACGGTCTATGCGGAAACAGACGGTTCAGTGGCTGCACCAACAGCGGGTCTGCATTTTACTGAGCATGTTTTGGCATCACTTAAGAGCAGAAATATAAATACCGGTTTTGTAACACTGCATGTCGGGGCCGGGACATTTAAACCTGTGAAGACAGATGATATCGTGGACCACCTGATGCATGGAGAAAGCTTTTATGTTGAATTAGAGCTGTTAAAAGAAATTGACCTTTGCCTTGGAAAAAACAGGATCATTGCTGTAGGTACAACATCTATGCGTACAATTGAATCAGTTTACTGGTTTGGTGTGCAGCTTTTGCAGGGCAGATATAACGGTAAAGAAATAAATATTTCACAATGGGAGCCTTACGAATATGAAGCGGAATTACCAGTGAAGGCAATTGATGCTGTTATTCAGCATATGGAAAGTAATAACCTGAAGTATATCTATGGCAGAACAAATATAATAATTGTTCCCGGGTATGATTTTAAGATATTTTCTGGAATAATAACAAATTTCCATCAGCCGGGCAGTACGCTGCTTTTACTGATAGCTGCATTTATTGGCAGTGACTGGAAGAGGGTGTATGATTATGCTTTAAATAATGATTTTCGTTTCTTAAGTTACGGTGATAGCTCAATATTATTAAAGTAAATCCCGCTTTTTCATCCATTCAATTTTTAAAATTTAATGTTATCCTTGATATGAATGAAAGAACTCTCCAAAATTTCCTCGCATTTACCAAATTATACGGTTACATAAGATTTTTCCACCCAAGTGATGAAGCTTCATCAATTGACTGGGATAAATTCGCAGTATATGGTTTTGAAAAAATTGAAAATGCTTCCGGTGACAGAGAACTGAAAGATATTCTGCTGGAATTATTTTTGCCGATAGCCCCATCAATTGAAATCTATTTAACAGGTGAAGAAAAAAAATATGATCTGAAGAAAATAATTCCTGAAGATACAACCGGCTTATTGCCTGTTGCGTGGCAGCATCTTGGAATTCAGACTAATCATGATAATATTTATGATATTTACAAAAGTGTCAGGGTGAACAGAATACCCGGGATCATCAATCACACAGCATATCTTTCAAGAAAAATTGATGCAGCTGAATTCAGAGGAAAAACTATAAAGATTATTTCCGGTATTAAAATTCCTTTTGAAGATATAGAAACACATGGTGAGCTATGGATAAAGTCATATAAGCCTGACGGCAAAGAATCACGGTATTCGGAAACTCATTTTACAGTTGATAAATGGAAAAAATATGAAGTTGAAATAGATATTGACGGAGATGATTCATCTATTGAATTTGGAGTAAAGCTGAATAATGAAGGTGTAATATATATTAATAGTTTTAGTATGGAAGTATTTGAATTTGGTAAATGGAACTCTACTGGACTAAATGATGGAAGATTTGAGCAACAGGATGTTGGAAAAGTACCTGAAGGCTGGAATATTGTAAACAGCGATTATATCTATGAGATAATTGATTTTGATACTTACGATAATGATAAAGCTTGTTTTATTCAGAGTACTTATATAAAGCAGCCATTTGAAAAATATCCAATGCCGGGTGAATTGATAAATAAACCAATATCAAACGGATTAAGCTGCATAGTTCCACTTGCATTATATTCTGATAGTTCCGGCACTTTACCGCGCGCAGATGATGTCTCTTTGATTAAATTAAAGAAGGCACTTGGTGATAGTAAGTACAATGACTTAAACTGTGATAATAAATACGTGCGCCTGGCAGGAATAGCCAAACTCTGGAACGTAATTCAGCATTCATTCCCTTATTTTGAACATTGCAGTATTGATTGGGATAAATCAATGAGTGAGCTGTTAACGGGTGCAAATCTTTCACCATCAACAGATAAACGTGATTATATCAACTGTATTTTAAGAATAACATCAAACCTGAATGACGGTCATATAGGTATGAGTCACCCTGATTTAATGTTCAAATATTATTACCCTCCGTTTATTCTGGATCATTCTGAGGGTAAATTTGTTATCAGTCGTTTATTTGAAGATAATACGGGGTTTAATGAAGGTGATGTAATATCAGAAATTGATGGTATCAGTATTGAAGATGCTTCAAAAATGGAATTGCAATATATTTCAAGCTCAACGTTTGATAGAAGGATAAAGAATATTTTGTATGGCAGACTGTTAAAATGTGAAAAAGATACTGATATTGAACTTAAAATTATCAGAAATGGTAAACAATTATCAGTTTCTGCAAAGCGTAATTATAATATGCGGGATTTTATTAAAAAGGGTCTTTATCCTGAATACAGAACAGAAAAATTATCTGAAATAAAACCCGGTATATTCTATGTTGATCTTACACGTTTGACCACCGAAGAGCTAGATGAGAAGATCCCTGTACTGGCAGAAGCAAGAGGTGTGATATTTGATGTCCGGGGATATCCAAGGTTAGAATGTGAGTTTCTGTATCTTTTATCGGATAAAAAATTACTTTCTGCTCAGTGGAAAGTACCTCAAATAATCTATCCTGATTATGAAAATCTGGTTGGTTTTGATACTTCAGGCAGATGGGAATCCGAAGCACTTGAACCGCAATTTAAAGGAAAGATAGTATTTATGACAGATGGTGGAGCTATCAGTTACGCAGAAACAATAATGGGTATTGTAGAAGCATACAAACTAGGGACTATAGTAGGTGAGACTACAGCAGGAACAAATGGTAATATGAATTCAATAGAATTGCCAGGTGGTTATACTTTCGGGTTTACAGGAATGAAAGTCTTAAAGCACGATGGTTCACCGCATCATGGAGTCGGAATAATTCCTGATGTTCCCGTTAAGAGGACAATAAAAGGCATTCGTGAAAAGCGTGATGAATATCTTGAAAAGGCTTTGGAAATAATTGAAAATGCTAAATAATTTATGCTTTGAAAAATGATTTTCATTTCTTAAGTTACAGCATAAAGCAACATGTTAAAATTAAATATGCAATTATATGGGAATTATCGTCATTTCTTCATATAAACCAAAGCCGGGTAAAGATGCTGAACTGCTTGAAGCAGTTAGAACCCATGTATCAATATTAAGAGAGCTTGGTATGGCAACTGAGCGTAAAGTGATCGCGATGAAGGCAAAGAACGGAACGATTTTAGAGGTATTTGAATGGGTTTCGAAACAGGCAATAAATGATGCCCATAATCACCCGCGGGTTCATAAAATGTGGGCTGAGTTTGAAGCATGCTGTGAATATGAGATACCTGGCAATATTGAAGAAGCGAAAAGCCTTTTTCCTGAATTTGAGCCATTGGAAATATAAATTTCATTTTATATAATCAAAAAATAATACAGCAATGATAGAAACATTACAGAAAAATTGGTGGTTAATTGCAGTAAGAGGTGTACTTGCACTGCTGTTTGGTATTCTTGCAATTGCATCGCCTTATATAGTAATATTTTCGCTTATTACATTCTTTGCGTTCTTTGCAATACTTTCCGGGTTCTTTATATTGACGCTTGCATTCCTTGGCGAGACAGAGAACAGGGGTTTAAGGATACTTGAAGGATTGATCTTTTTAGGTGCGGGAATTGTTGTATTATTGAACCCGGTATCAGCACTGGGCGGAATAATGATATTCATAGCTGCATGGGCAATACTTTCAGGTATCATACAGATTATCGGTGCAATTAAAATGCGCAAAGTAATTGCAAATGAATGGCTAATGATACTCAATGGTGTGATATCAATTTTATTCGGTATTGTACTTGCGGGTAACCTGGTACAGGGCGCAGGTGTAATGCTGATGGTGTTCGGGGCATTTGCAATTCTTAGCGGTATATTTACAATAATGCTCGCATTCAGGATAAGGGCATATAAAGCAGGCTAAAAAGTAAATCGAATAAAAATATAAAAGTAAACTAAATAATACTATTATGTCAGATGACAAAAATGTAAGTCCTAACAGTATTGATTCAGAAAATGAGAACACAGGCGGTAATGAAGGCATGAATGCTGAATTTATGGTTTCTGTTTTCAAGACGGGTAACATGGCAATAGTTGCTGTTATTAAATCAATACTGGATGAAGCCGGAATCAAATACATGGCAAAGGGTGATACCATGCAGGGTGTGTACCCGATAAATATTTTCCCTGTAGAATTTATGGTAATGCCTGAAGATGAAGCTTACGCAAAAGAGCTTTTAAGCGAAATTGATGAAGAGTCAGACTGGTATGACGAAAATTCACCTGAAGATTCGGGAGATGAGACGACACCCGAAGATCCGGGGGATAAACCTGCTGATGGAAATGCTTAAACGGTTTATCGTTTTAATATTCATTGCATGTTCAGTATTCGGGCAGACTTCTGAAATAGTGTTTATCCAGATGAACGATGTTTATGAAATTGCACCATTGGAAGGCGGCAAGTTTGGCGGACTTGCGCGCGTTAAAACCGTTATTGATAAGATAAAACAAACCAATCCTTACACTTATGTAATACTTTCAGGTGATTTTATCTCTCCAAGTGCGCTTGGTACAAGTACATATGAAGATAAAAAGATAAACGGCAGGCAGATGGTTGAAGTGCTGAATGCAATCGGCCTCGATTATGTTACATTCGGCAACCATGAATTTGATTATAAGCTTGATGTGCTGCAGGAAAGAATAAATATTTCAGATTTTAAATGGTTTTCCTCAAATGTATTGCATAATGATAATGGTAATAGTATTCTTTTCAAACAGAAAGGATCCGAAATTCCAAAATATCTTATCATTAATTCTCCCGGTTACCTGAAGAACGATCCAATTAAGATAGGTATTATTGGAATATGCATAGATGCCAACAAACAGCCTTATGTAACTTACAACGATTATTATGAGTCAGCAAAAACTACATATAATGCTATTAAGGATAGCGTTGATTATGTAATTGGTATTACTCATTTGAGTATTGATGAAGATAAAAAGCTTGCAGCGGAGCTGCCGCAGTTAAGACTTATAATGGGCGGACACGAACACGTTAACATGTTTCATAAAGTGGGTGAAACAATTATTACGAAAGCTGACGCCAATGCAAGGACTATCTATATTCACAGACTGATATTTAATGAGCAAAATAAGCTTCTTGAGATAAAATCTGAGCTCGTGAATATTGATGAAACTTTACCTGAAGATCCTAAAGTGAAAGCGCTGGTTGATGAATGGACTTTCCGCGCGTTCAAAGGATTTATGGATAAAGGTTTTGACCCTTTGAAAATGGTGTATGACCTGAAAAATGATACACTTGACGGCAGGGAAGAAACTATCCGTTATGAACAGTGTCCAATTGGATATTTAATAGCAAATTCAATGTATGATGTTACACCGGGTGCTGATATTGCATTTTTCAACAGCGGTGCAATCAGGATAGATGATAAGCTGACAGGTGAGGTCACACAATACGATGTGATAAGGGTTCTTCCTTATGGCGGTAAGATACTTGAAGTTGAAATGAAGGGCTCACTATTAAAGAAGATAATTGAAACGGGATTTTCGCAGCCGGGAAGCGGCGGCTACCTGCAGTATTACGGACTTGAGAAAACTGCAGCAGGCTATAAAGTAAAAAATGAACCGATTGTTGATAACAGGATTTATAAAGCAGCGGTCTCTGATTACCTGATGAGCGGCTTAGAGCAGAATTTCGCTTACCTGACAAAAGATAACCCGGAAATTGTTAAAGTAAATGAACCTGATCCCAATAATAAAGAGGACATCAGAAATGATATCCGTTTTGCAGTTATAAAATATTTTGAAAAGTGGAGCAAGGTGAAAAATTGAAGAAGGTAAAAATGTGGAACAGATAAACTTAACAACTATCATCGCAGCGGGTTTCCTGATATTATCATTTATTATCCTTTATATATTTAAACATAAAAAAAGAGATTAAAGGAACTCTCAAAAGAACTGAAAGGATTTTTTGATAAAGAGGGTAAGCTGAAAGTTTGGCCGTCTAAGCCCGATAAGAAAGAAGCTGTTATTAAATGGATGGCAGGTAAATTTGAATCAGGCAGGGAATATTCAGAAAAGGAAGTGAATTATATCATAAGAGAAAACCATAGTTTTAACGACCACCCTTTGTTAAGACGTGAGCTGTTTGACAGGGGGTTTATTAACAGAACAGCAAATGGATTAAAATACCGGATAACCGATAAGGTTATTACAGAAGGACCAAAAGCTTAAATTGCCAAATGAGATATATTTTTTTTGGTTTTAGCATCAAGTACTTCATTATTCCTTAAAGATATAAATGAGCCGAATTTTTGCCTGCAGTTTATAATTATCCCGCCAACAAGAAAAATATGGTTTCCCGAAAATTCCGTTTTACTTATCAGCTGCAGCAATCGTTTTTCATTTTCTTCGTAAAATATTTCCGCAATTTCCATTTCCGGAATTTCAGCTGTGATTATTCTTTCCCTGTTAGCTTTCAGTATCTTTTCAAGTATGCTTTGCTGAATATCAAGCTCATCAAATCTTTCCGGATCGTTCAGCCTGCTTAGTGCCAGTGCTGCCGCACCGCAGCAGTTTGATTCCTTATGCTGGCCGGGACGGGTTACCCTGCCTATAACACCATGCGTAGTAATACCAATATGCGGTCCATAAAATATCATTACAGCACCATCATCAGGCACATGCGATGCAAAAGCGGACATTCCTGTTAAACCGGTGAACGGGAAGCCGTTAAGTCCGCCAAGCTCAAACGGACCCAGCATCTGCCTCGCTTCAGCGGGATATTCAAGGCTGTTTATATCATCTGAACAAATGGAATTAGCTAACAATACCTGTGACGGGGTATAGTCATATTCATTAAAAATAGACTGAACTGCATTATGCATTAAGCTTTCCAGAGATACGGCATCCGGGTAGAAATTCTTTACTACAGGGGTAATATCGTTAATATAAAGAGTATTATCTGTTGACATACAATATGTATATCTTCAAACATACTAATTGAAAATTAAATGAAAAATATAATTATTGATGCACGTAGCTTTTATTCAGTGTGTTTAATAAGGTCATTGTACCTTAAATCAACCAAAGAACCTTTAACAGTTTTATTTAATCCCTTTATCACTGTTTCTTTTCCTTTGGGGTCGGTTACAATAATTCCGTTTGAAGCTGTTTCATCTTCAGAGTAATATTCGTTATATAGCCTGTATGAATAATCATTATTCATGAAATCCACGTAATTCAGGTCCATGCCCGCATTACTTTTACCACCGCCGCGGAAATAATATGAATATGTGAATTTCTGCCAGGAAGTGTTATCCAAAGCAGCAGGGTATTCCAGCTCAACATTATCATTTGTTCCAAAACGGTACACAATATATTTGCTTTCAATATCTCCAGCCAAAACCGCTGTTTTGCCGGCTTTGGTTTTGAACGAGAATATCACTGATTCATTGTTCTTAACAAGCTGTGAAAAAACTGAAGCTGTTGTGAACAGCACTGCCAGTATTAATATTTTTTTCAATTTTTTTACTTTAGTTATTTCTTTTTCTGATATTTCCAGTTTCTTGATTTGCCTTCTGTAAGCCATTCAACTGCCGTATCCATACGTTTGTTCCGTGTTTCCTCGGTTTTTGCTTCGCATATCCATTCAAGATACTCCCGTTGATGAGAAGGTGAGAAATTATTAAAAGTATCTTTTGCTTTTTTATTCTTATCAAGCACCTTTTTGAATGATACAGGCATTGTATATTCTTTTCTTTCGTGCTTTGGTTTTTCAGCTCTTACAAATTTTACACCGTCATCATTGAGCTTCATTGCCTCTTTGATCCATTTTACAAGTATTGTATCTTTAGGCAGCTGTTCAATTGATTCGATCTTTCCGAGATTACCCATTGAGCCTTTGGCTTCTTTGCCTGTTAATATTTTGCTGTCCTTCATCAATGCTGCTTTCCAAAAGCCAAGGGCAAAATGTTTTTTAAAAGCCGCAAAACCTATAAACGGACCTTTATAATCAAATGATGGCATTCCCCATTTAATTGTTTCAGTTACATCAGGGCAGGTTTTATGGATTAGCTTTCTGATATGCTCCATAATAGGTTTTGCAAAATCCGCTGATTTTGCAATATAAGCATCAATTCTTTTATCTTTTGTTCCCATATGTTATTAAATTTATTAAAAACTTATCTCAATATTGTTTTGTTAAATCAACAGGCTGAATATATTTAAAATAAAAAAATCTTTAAAATGATAAGAAAATTAAAATCAGGAGAATACAGGATATATTCCAAAAAAATAAATCCTAAAACAGGCAAGAGGAGGAATCTTGGAACCTTTAAAACACTTAAGGCGGCAAAAAAGCATGAAGGGGAAATTGAATTCTTTAAAAGGCGCGGATAGTCTTTACTTTAAATTCAATAAACTAAACGCCAAACTGAGTTAGATGGTGGTCAAGATGTTTCCATGTAATAATATTCCACTCTTCAGGTGTTAATGGGCCAAAGAACGGGTGCGGGTCTTTGCTTATTGCATCAGGGCCATTATCAGCAAGAGAGGAAACTAACTTTACCAGCTTTTCTTTTTCTTCTTCCAGGTTATAGCTGCCTTTAGGCTTAAAATCAGGACTGGTTGGAACACCTTTTTTGAATGGTTTATCGCTTAATACCTCTTTTAAAGCCATTTTGCCGAATAATATACCAAGCAACCCGCGTTTTAATTTAAGCTGGCCCAGTGAAACTCTGATAGGCTCCTGCAAATGGAAAAGCATGCCGGCAGAATCCATTTTACCCCAAAGCGGTTTAGAGTTAACGTCGATCTTTCTGATACGACCAATCATTTTTTGGTTATCACTTTTGCTGTACAGATCTGGCATATTATTATTTAATTATTTTATTTTTGATCTCAAAGCTTAAAACCCTGATATCTTTATATCCAATATTCTTTAAGGTATGCGGCGGAAGCGGTTCAGACCATATTACTGTTGAAAGACCGGGTACTTTTTCCAAATTACGTGAATCAAGAAGAACATTACCTTTTTCATCATATCTTATAAAATCAGCCCAGCTTATAATATATAATGAAGCCGGATACCTGTGAGTATGCAGCGGAGTAGTATCACCAGGAGAAATACAGGTATCCAATACCCTCATATGATCATTTTCGAAAAGCAGCTTATGGTTATCCGGTGCAGCAATTAATGCATCCAGTTCATCAGGCCACAACCAATTTTCATCTATTTTGTTATTCATTAAATTAACTTACACCTTTTTCGGCATTCCAATTACCGAACTGCTTTCTTAAATGAACAATTTGGCCTATATGGTATGCATTATGAATTGTCATATGTGTTAACATCTCAAACCATGAAGCGCCATAACCGGGGAAAGCTTCTTTACCCAGCTCTTCTTCAGGCATTTCATTGATACGATCTTCAATATCCGTAAATATTTTATTAACTTTTGTAAGTGTTTTTTCCCATGAGCCGTCATCTGGAGAACCATCTGAAAATGTTTCGCTGTTTTCAAAACCCATTTTATCAGGTTCACTTCCGTTCAGTCGTGTAAGCCATCTGCCATTCCAGAATATCAAATGGTTTACGATACCCCAAACACTGTGATTGCCGCTTGAATCTTTTTTTGCTGCATCCTCTGCTGTCAAATTTGATAAGGCATCTTTTAAAGAGACGAACCAGTTTTTTTGGTCATGAGTGGCCCTAAGCTGCTCTGAGATAATTTTTTTTGGTGACAAATTGTGCGTATTTTTAAATAAAATTATCTACAAAAATAACACATTTTATAATTAATTGTATTCCGGATTATACATCTTATCTTTAATGAATGATTCTATATCTTTTGGCCTGGGAACACCAGCCAGATCGTTATCAAAAATGTATTTTGTCACATCAATTGCTATTTTTTCAGCAACTTTTC
>CAZOAP010000094.1:0-11654 GCA_964577645.1 uncultured Ignavibacteriales bacterium | reverse complement strand
AAGCTCTACGTTGATGAACAATGTATTTACTGACCTGATAAATAATAATAATAATAATGCATATAAAATTATGCCATCAGGAGAGACGAATAAATGGGTAATATATCTATATGAATCATTGAATTAATTCAAAAAACATAATATTTTATATGAGTAGAATCATATTATTCAAATTCCAACATTGTTATATTTGATTTATCATTATAGCAATTTTTGAATAGAATATTCTTTATCTCTTAATTTACAGGTGAAATATCAGTTATGAAATCCTCAAAATTTTTTCTTACAATTATTTTATTTCTAAGTTCACAAATAATTCTTTCGCAACAGGGTTGGTTTAAGCTTAACAGCGGAACAACAACTCAGTTAAACTGCATTAGTTCATTTGATTCGAAAGCATGGGCTGTAGGTAATAACGGAACAATCCTCCGAACTACAAATGGAGGAATAAACTGGGTCTTGGTACCTTCTGGTACTCTAAACAATCTGAATTATATATACCTTATATTTCGTCCAGATACTGTAGCATATATAGTAGGAAATGCAGGTACAATTTTAAGAAGTACAAATTCCGGTAATAACTGGTCCATAATTAACAGCGGATCAAACGCTGACCTGAATGCAATAGCTCCGCTTTCAGATACCATAGCTGTTATTGCTGTAGGAAGCGGGGGGACTATTTTAAAAAGCATAAACAGGGGCTTAACCTGGGTACAAAAACCATCACCAGTTATAACCAGACTAAACAATTTGATCTGTGAATCAAACAGCGGTACACTTTTTATTGCAGGTGATGGAGGAAAAATACTAACATCATTTACAGGTGGAGATAACTGGTCAATACTGCAAAGCGGTACAACTGTTAATTTATATTCATTTTCAGCTGTTCTAACCGGAAGTTTTGAACCGCTTATTCATGTAGTTGGTGATAATGGTACAATTTTAAAGACTACAAATTCCGGTTTTAACTGGTTAAATGTTCAGAGTGGAACTACACAAAATCTTCATTCTATTAGTGCAATTGATATTTATTGGGATTCTTTACTGAATTATATTGCTGCAGGTGAAAACGGGAAAATGCTGGAATCAACTGATGGTAATATCTGGGTTAACCGTGTAAATCCGAATCTGGATAATATTAACATGATTAAAATGCAGAATATCAATACAGGGTATGCAGTAGGTAACAATGGTACAATCATAAAATCAGTAGGAAATTATGCTGGAATTGATGTAAAATATATGAACTCTAACACCATCAGCACAATTTACAGAAGTGATGGCGGATTCAATGTTATTAAAGAGAGTGGAACTTCACCTGGATTTGAATGGCCCAAAGGTTCAGGCAAACATGCCAGGTTTGCCTCGGGTTTATGGATCGGTGCAATGGTAAACGGAGAGCCAAGAGTTACAACTGCTGCTTATGATAATGAATATTTCCCGGGATACACAGATAATAGTTCAGTGCCAAAAGGCAGAAACGATTCCAATTACCGGATATATAGCATGAATCTGGGTTCAAGCAATGCAGATAGGCAACTTTGGCCTAATTCTCTTCTGGGAAATTCTGACCAGGGTGCACCAGTATTTTTTGATACAATTTCCGGTTCATGGAAACCTCTGGATTTCGGAAGCCAGACAATGTTCTATTCTTACACTGATAGCTACCCGGAGTCTCACAATAATTCTTTTAATGGAGGAGGTTCAGCATCGCTTAAAGCAGATGTTAAACAGCTTAATTTTTCTTTGGATGTGCCGGGGGTACTTGGTAACGTTATCTTCTCGCAATACACTATTATTAACCGCAGCAATAGTGTGTGGCATGATACTTATTTTACAATGTGGTCTGATGATGATCTTGGAGAATCCACTGATGATATGGTTGGATGTGACTCTGCGCTTGGGCTTGGTTATACTTACAACGGAACCAACAATGATCCGGTTTATGGTATTGCAATTCCGGCTGTTGGATTTGTTATGCTAAAAGGTGCATATTTGTTTACCGGTAATGTTAATGATACGGTACATTTTTGCAGAAATAAGATGCAGGTCTCTATGACCCGATATAAGGATCTGGGTATGAGTGTGTTTAATTTTGCTGTAAATGGTAATCCTAATTTTCATGATCCCTCAGACCCTCAGGAAAGTTATAATCTGTTAAAAGGCATGCACACAGATGGATCACCCATATTCCATCCGGAGGGTTTTATTACGACTCTACCATATTCAGGCGACCCTGTTACACAGACAGGTTGGAATGCCTCCGATCTTCAGGATTACAGGATGTATGTTACCACTGGTCCGGTAGATCTTAACCCCGGCGATACACAGGTAATTGTTACTGCACAGGTTATTGCTCTAGGAAGCTCGTACCTTAACAGTATTACAGCATTAAGATCTTATACAACCGAATTAAGACAGTTCTATAATAGTTGTTATAATTCAACAGTTATCGGAATAGAAAACGAATCGAATTTGCTTCGCAATTTTAAACTCAGGCAGAACTATCCCAACCCGTTTAACCCTACCACTGTGATTAGATATGAGATTCCGCGTGAAAGCAGGGTCAATATTAAAATATATGATATTGCGGGCAGGGAAGTTTATAAAATGACTGAATTTAAAAAATCCGGAAGTTATGAAATTTTATTCGATGGCTCAAAACTTGCATCCGGAGTCTATTTTTATATGCTGGAAGCAATTGATAAGGAAGGCATATTTACGGATACGAAAAAGATGGTATTATTAAAATAATTTCGCGAATCATTCGTTGATTTAAAGCCTTTTTCTGTTAACAGAAAAAGGCTTTTTTTTAAAGATAATAATTATATAATAGAATTAATCTAAAAACATTGATATTTTCGGGTATCTAAACTACATTAATATGAGAACTCTGCTATTGTTTTTAACATCAGTTTTATTCCTTACTTCATCATCCTTCTCCCAGAACTGGATAACTACAGGCGGAAATTTACAAAGGAACGGTTTAAGTGAAATAACCGGTCCCAATAATGTTTCATCAGCATACTGGACTGTTAACAGCTCAAATTCAACCGCCTGGGGAAACTCCATTTATACATATGGTGATAAGTTTGTTACATCAAGGATTGTACTATCACCATACACCGGCAAAATTGAACTCAGGAATATTAATACAGGTGCTCTTATTTGGGAAAAAATGATAAATGCATCATCAAGAATGTATGCTGTGGGATTTACCGAAGAAGCAGTTTATGCACATGACTATAACACTGCAACATTGTATGCGCTGAATATTTCAGATGGTTCAGTAAAATGGCAGATAGCATCAGATATGTTCCCGGGAAATACAGGGTTGTTGTTTGCCTGTGATGGTGACCCCATTGATAGAGGCAAAAGAATAAATAAAAATACCGGAGTCCCGAGATGGACGAATAATTACATTATACCTGTTGGCCCCGATGGCGGTTACTGTGTATACGGAAATACTTATTATCACTGGACCGGTTCAATAGCAACCCCTAAAACTTTAATAGCAATTGACCTGAATACCGGGGTGACAAAATATACTTCTGCAGCATTACCTGGAGATGGCGACCAGGAAAACGATCTATGCATCGGACCAGACGGTACTATTTATATTTGCAGGGATGGCGGTTCATTATATGCTTTTAAGGATAACGGAACAGCATTTGTACAGCAATGGGTACATAACCCGGGATATGTTGTAAAAGGTGTAGGCAAAGATGGTTCTTTATATGCAAGCAATATTAATGATCCTTCCCAGTTTGCTAACAGCAATATTTACAGGTTAGATCCTGCCAATGGCAATATCCTTGATTCAGCACAGACCAGAACACCGCTTGCGTATCTGGCTGTTGGTGCAGATTCAACTATTATAGTATGTACAGGTGAAACCGGTAACGGCAGATATGTTGCCTTCGGCCCTAACCTGCAAACAATTAAATGGCAGCTTAATGTACCTTATAATTATTACAGCGGTTCTAATTTAGGTCAGAATGGAATATTCATTACCACAGGCAGCGGCACAGAAATAAAGGCTTATAAAACAAACTATTCAATAAAACCTGTAGCTGATTTTAAAGCAAGTAAAACAAGATTTTTTTCTGGTGATACTGTTTCATTTTCTGACCAGTCATCTTATAATGCAGTTTCATGGCAATGGTCGTTTCCGGGTTCAAATACACCAACATCAACCCAGCAAAATCCTGCAGGAATAATGTATCCAACCGCAGGAACCTATCCCGTAACTTTGATAGCTTCAAATTCATTTGGTACGGATACACTATTGAGATCATGTTATATTACAGCTGAACCATGGTTTGGTTTGCAGCAAAATGGCAGTGAAATTCCTGAAAATTATTTTTTAGCACAGAACTATCCAAACCCCTTTAACCCCGTAACAAAAATTAATTTTTCAATAATCGGCAATAAATCTGAACGGACTTCATTAATATTGTATGATGTAATAGGAAGGGAAGTTAAAACATTAGTTGATGGACAGCTTGAACCGGGAAATTATGCTGTTGACTGGGATGCCTCTGATTATACAACCGGGATCTATTTCTATACTCTTCAAAGCGGGAAATTTAAACAAACTAAAAAAATGTTACTTATTAAATAAAAGTTATGAAAAATATTTTATTTTTTTTATTTTTACCATTTTTAACTTATTCACAGGGCTGGTTCATTCAGACAACTTTTAACCCTGCTCAATCTTTGCAAACTGTCAGATTCTATGATTCCAATACCGGGTATACTTCTGCGCCATTGTATAACGGATCCAATTTCAATATACACAAAACAACCAATGCAGGCGCAAACTGGATTGACCAGAATTCAGGTTACACTTCAATGCGGTTCATGGCTGTATGGGTACAACATCCGGATACTGCTTTTTTCACAGGAAACGATGGTATTATTATTAAAACCGTAAACGGAGGTAATAACTGGATTACCGTCTTTTCAGAAACATCATTGCAGCTGTGGGGACTCTTTTTCGTGAATTCATTTACAGGCTATACATGCGGTTCCGGCGGCAGAATAATGAAGACAACAAATGCAGGAGCTAACTGGGTCAATTTAACATCTCCAACTATGACATCACTTTCATCAGTTTACTTTCTCAATGAAAATACCGGTTACATATCGGGCTCTGCAATTGCATTAAAGACAACCAATGCAGGTGCAAACTGGGTAAATATGAATGCTCCTTATATCAGCGGTTTTGAAAATTTCAGGGAAATATATTTCTTTGATGTGAATGTTGGCTTATATGTTTCAGATGCGGGCAGAATAGTTAAAACTACCAATGGCGGTTCTAACTGGGTCCTTATGAATTCTGGTACAACACAATCATTATTTGGTGTTAAGTTCATTGACGCATTAACCGGGTATGCATGCGGTAATGCCGGGGCAATAGTAAGAACTACAGATGGTGGAGATAACTGGACTACACAAATTTCTCCATTGAATGAAATTTTAACAGATGTGTGGTTCACTACTGCCAGCACGGGTTACATTTCTTCATGGTCTGGTAAAATACTTAAAACTACCAATGGCGGTATAACATTAATTGAGCCAATCAGCAATGAAATTCCAAAGACGTATAGTTTGGAACAAAATTATCCTAATCCTTTTAATCCTTCAACAAAAATAAAATTTTCTATAAGCGGTTCATCAGTAACACAGACATTCTTGTCTGTGTATGATGTCCTCGGCAAGGAAGTTGAAACATTGGTAAACAGTGAGTTAAAACCCGGCACGTATGAAATTGAATGGGATGCCTCAGCATATTCAAGCGGTATTTATTTTTATACGTTAAGAACCTCTAAAATAACTCAAACTAAATCAATGATTTATATTAAATAATATTATTATATTTGAACTATTAAGTCTTTTATTTCATAAACCTTCAGCCCAAGACTATGAAAAAGAATATTGTATTGTTTTCATTTATCTTAGTTTCTGTTTTAACCTACTCTGATATTCCTTCAAATTATTATCCATCATTACCCATTGCACCGGTTTCTACTTATTTTCTTCAAACAAACAACATCAATGTTGCTGTCAGTAATGATGGTATACTAAGTTATGACAGGTATACATTTGTAAGCGGTTCAGCAGGTTTTATCTGGCCGGTAGCTGCAGCCCAAAGGCTAACAATGGATTATGCTGCAGGATTATGGGTAGGCGCAAAAGTTGGTACTTCCAGAGAGTTGAGGCTGGCTGCTGCACTTTACAGTTCTCATTATTCCCCGGGTAATATTCCTTTAATTGGAGGAGTACCGGGTTCAAACGTATGTAACGATCCGCAATTTAAGCCATATATTGTCAATCTAATAGATCCTTCATATGTAAACGGCGGTTCAACTACAAAAAATGCCGGTGGAAGAACATATTTGATTACATATGACTCCTGGGCAAGCTGGCCGGTTAATCTTGGAGCGCCTTATGTTGAAGTTAACGGAACTCCCGGTTACCAGCCGTCCTTTAACGGCGATAGACCAGGTATTTGGAATACAACTGCAAGACCCGATGAAATTGTTTTTTCTGTATATATGGATTACAAAAACTGTACTAACAATATTCATGCAACTGAGTTAAGCCTTCCCGGAGGCACACTTCCACTAGGCGTTGAAATTCAGCAGGTTACATTTTCATTTCTTATGAATAATTATACAAACATGTATTTTACAAAATACAGGATATTCAATAAAAGCAATCTAAACTGGGATAGTGTATACATTTCATTAGTAGATGACGCAGATATAGGCGGCGGAGATGATGATGCAGCGGGATGTGATTCTGTTAGAGGGGTTGGATTCATATATAATTTTGATAATAATGATGTAGACTACGGGGCTGCCCCTCCCGCACTGGGGTACAGAATTTTACAATCACCAATGAGATTTACAGGTAGTAATCTGGATACTGCAAGACTTCCCTATGGAAATTTTATTGGGTACAGATTAACCGGAATGAGCAGTTACAGTGTTTTTACTAATGGAGGTGGGGGATGTTACGGAGATCCAAGTGATGCTGTTACTGCATATAACTTTATGCGTGGAAAAGATGGATGCGGCAATACAATGATAAATTGGACTTCAGGTACTTCGACTTTTTACAGGTACAGTGGAGATGCTTATACAAGGACTGGTTGGTATGACAGTACACAGGGAGATAGAAGACAGATACTGAACTGTGGCCCATTTTCCTTGAATCCTGGTCAGGATCAGTTTTTGGTCTCGGGTATGATTTCAGTTAGAGGGAGTAATAACAATCAAAGTGTTGATGCATTGTTAAATGCTTCTGATAATGCCAAAACTTTTTACAACAGCAGTTTTGGCGGAACACCAATAGGCATAAATACAATTTCAACTGAAGTGCCTACATCATACAAACTGGAACAAAATTATCCCAACCCTTTTAACCCAACTACTAAATTTAAATTCAGTATTCCGGTTTCAGGAAATGTAAACTTAAAAATATTTGATGTTACTGGAAGAGAAATTGCAACCGTTTTAAATCTAGAAATAATTGCAGGAAATTATGAAATTGATTGGGACGCTTCAGCATTTTCAAGCGGAATATATTTTTATTCTTTAACTTCAGGTTCATATACTCAAACAAGAAAAATGGTATTAGTTAAGTAAATGTTGATAATTTGTAGATTAAAAAAGCGTTCTCAAAGAACGCTTTTTTATTATACCGCATACAGGTGATTTTTATCACAACTAATGTTAGCTAAATTAGTTACGAAAGGGGATTATACAAATGAATTTTTTAACCATTTTATCACTATTTTTAGCTTTTACCCTTAACATTTATTCACAAAACTGGGTTTCAGCTGGTAATGTCACATCTCCCGGTACCAGGCCAAGTATCAGTGTTTCAGGAATAAATACAGCATGGATTGCTGACGGCAGCCTTAATGCACCGAAAATTTTCAGGACGACAAATGGAGGAGTTACATGGACAAGTATTCCTGTAGGCGGAATTTCAAATGAATTATATTGTATATATGCTATTAATGATAACCTTGCTTTTGCCGGTGAAGGTTACGTAAGCGGAAATGCCGGGTTATTTAAAACAACAAATGCAGGGCTAAACTGGACAGCAATATTAACAACAGGCAATAATAACGGATCGTTTTCAGGTTTAGCATTTACCAAACTCAACGGTAATCTTTTTGGCCTGGCTATAGCAGAAAAAGTTTACCGTTCTTCTAATACTGGTGCAAACTGGGTTGAATTAAATGCAGGTGTAACAGGTGTATCAAATGCTCAGAATTCTTTAATGATAGTTGATAATGAGTTCTATGGTTTCGGCATGAATAACGGAGCCGCAAGAATAAGGCTTACAACAAATAATTCATCTTCTTGGGTTACCCAGCAGATAAATGTCAGCGGAAATTATACGTCAGCTATTGCATTCCATTCCAATAAACTATATGGAGTAGGTGCAACTTCAACCTCTCTTCCAATGATTTCACGAACTACAGATGGCGGAAACAGCTGGAATAGTATTAATATAGGCAGCGGTGTAACAGGCACATGTTATTTTGTATGGGTCCCCGGTACGCCGGTAGTTTATATACTTGGTTCAAATGGGGGAATAAAAAGAAGCACAGATAATGCTATGACCTGGGTAACAACACCAACACCCGGAGTAACCAACTTAACACATTTTGATTTTTTCCAGGCAGGTATGGTTGTTTACGGTTATGCAGTATCTTCAAACGGTGATGTTATTAAACTTGCAGATACTTTAAATGTATTAACAGGTGTTAACGGGAATCAAAATATACCGGAGAGCTTTTCTTTATCACAAAATTATCCAAATCCGTTCAACCCGGTAACCAATATAAAATATTCCATTCCTCAAAATACATACGTCAGGATATCAGTATATGATATTTTAGGCAGGGAAGTTTCAACCCCGGTTAATGAATTCAAGCAGGCAGGGAGTTATGAAGTAAACTTTAATGCATCAGATCTTGGTTCAGGTATTTATTATTACAAAATAAACGCAGGTAGATTTACGGATACAAAGAAAATGATCTTGATAAAATAAGTTTCTAATCCGGAATAATTTTAAAAGCGGCTGAAAAGCCGCTTTTTTTTTATCCTGCTCTGATTGCGCTAATTACTACAGTTCCAAATATCCACAATGTCAGCAGTATCCAGAATGAAAATGTCATGAAAAGGCTAACCAATAATGCCTTCCATAAAGTTTTATGATAAACATTTTTTACCGCAAAGAATAAATAGAATCCCGGTACCAAATACCAGAAAATAAATGCTGATATATCACCAAGCCCCTGGAAAATTACACCAAGCAAAAAACACCACAATGTAAAAGTAAAAAAATGCAGGGTGAACACAATATGCTCTGCATAAAAATAATTCTTTGGCAGGTATATCAGCTTAAGCATAACAGAGAATATGAACATTATACCGAAGATATATAAGGTAATATTATCATTGAACTGTCTGTCGAATTCCTCTTTATAAATATTCTCAGGTTTACCGCTTTCTTCCTGCTCTGCCAGGATAAACTGGCGCAGAAAATTATCACTGCCGGCATCTGTAACAAGTGATCTGTATTGTTCAGGATCACTTTTTATCATAATAAAGAAGAGTATAAAACTGGAGAACAGGAACATTTTCAATGGAGATACATATCTCTGCATCCTGCCGGAAATATATTCATGAGTTAAAAAGCCCGGCCGTGTAAAGAGGTATTTTACAGTCAAAAAGAACCTGGCATCCCAGTCGAAGAATTCATCAAAAAAATGCTTTAAAATTGAATAAACTGTATGATTATATGGAGCGTCACTGTTTTGCCCGCAATTAGTACAGAAATTTCCCGAGAGATCAGCCCCGCAATTCTGGCATAAATGTTTTATTGAATTATCCTGAATATCCACACTGCAAAATAACAGTAATTATCCGATAAATCCATAATTAATAATTTCTTAAATTGGTATTGCTTGAAGTGAATTATTTAATTATGTTTTAATAATTTATTCTACCTTGTTATGAAAAAATATACATTTTCCTTATTAATATTAATTATCACACTGAACATACAATCTCAACAGGGATGGTTTTGGCAAAATCCATTGCCGCAGGGGAATTATTTATACTACGTAAATTTTTGGGGTAATAACGGACTGATAATTGGTAATGGCAGCACAATCCTAAAGTCCAGTAACAATGGAATTAACTGGAATCTTTACAATGTACCCGCTTACAATATTGTCTATCAGTCATTTGTATTTGATCAAAATAATTATTGTTTGGTTACTGATATAAACCAGCTGAAAAAAACAACCAATGGCGGTGTAAGCTGGCTCAGTTATGATTTAATATCAGGAATAACTCCAAATCTTTTTTTTGTAAATATGCTGACCGGATATTCAATCGTTTATGCTAATTATAACTCAGCTTTGGCTTTGTACAAAACAACAAACGGTGGATTGAACTGGACATTAAATATGACCGATAATAGTTCCAGGATCAAAGCAATATACTTCGCAAATGAAATGACAGGATATTTAGGGGGTTATAGTACAAATGGTTGGCTGCCAACTAAACTACTTAAAACCACAAATGGAGGAAATACCTGGGATTCACTTACAACAAATACCATTCAAGGTGTCAATTATTTATATTTCCTAAATGACTTAACAGGATTTATGAACGTTGGAGGAGGCAGAATATTCAAAACTACAAATGGAGCAGTTTCATGGGATAGCTGTGCAAGTATGGGTTCTTCTGCAGGCAGGTTTTATTTTATTAATCAGAACACAGGATTTGTTAATGCCCAATACATTACATATAAAACGACAAATTGCGGCTTAAGCTGGACTTCTATTACATTGCCAGCCGGAAACTTTTATTACAACGGGACAGAAACTTATACTACTGTATATGAATTTGGAAAAATCCTAAGGTCTACAAATAATGGACTAAATTTTACAAATTATACAAACTCAGTTTACACAGGATTTATGAATAAGATACAGGCTATTGATGAGAATGTTGCTTACATAGGATGCGATAATGGAACAATATTAAAAACTGTTGATGGCGGAAATAACTGGACAAAATATGCAGATAGTACAATGGATTATTATCAAACTTTGTATTTCATTAATTCCATGACAGGTTTTGGAGCTGGGTTGTCTAGAACATCGGCATCAAGTATTAGAAAGACAACAAATGGAGGTATAAACTGGAATTCGGTAAATGCACCAAATATCTTCACGATATTTGACCTCGCATTCCCATCGATAACAACAGGTTATGCTGAAAATAAGAATGGTGTTTTTGCAAAAACAACTGATTCAGGAATGAATTGGTTTCAAACGGGTTCATTTGATGTATTTGCTGCCGGTGGTTTATGTTTTGTAAATGAAACTACAGGATTTTGGGTTGGTTCAAGTTATATAACAAATGCTCAAATAAGAAAAACAACGAACGGGGGTTATAGTTGGACTGAGACTATACTTGATTCAATTGAAGTTTTGTATGACGTAAAATTTAAAGATTCTAATACAGGATATGCATGCGGGAATTATCAAACCGCTTCAGGATATTTTGGTGTAATTTGTAAGAAACTTATTTGATTTTTCATTACATTCATCA
>CAZOAP010000093.1:0-11695 GCA_964577645.1 uncultured Ignavibacteriales bacterium | reverse complement strand
CGTTATCAGTAATTTTAGCCTTCATGGTAAATGCAGTATTCAGACTTGTTGATGTGAATGGCTGTGTATGAAGAATTACCGGTGCAGTGTTATCCAGCTTGCGCGCAGAATCAACCGCAAGTGATGCATCTATAATACCCCATCCTATGAGATTATTGGGTGAATTTGAATTGCTTGCAAATTTTCTTAATATACCAATAACCTGCAATGGGGTTAAATTTTTATTTGCTGAAAGTACCAGTGCACAAACACCGGATGTGAGAGGACATGAAAATGAAGTACCGTCACCTGAAGAATAATTGTTCCCGGTTGTTGAAGCATAATAATTTCCGCTGCCCATTGCCATAACATCAGGCTTTATTCTGGGCGGGTTATCTGTAGTAGGTCCGACTGAGCTGAATGAAGCTCTGTTACCGGTTGAACCGACTGCGCCGACTGTTAAAACACTGTCACCATCAGCGGGTCCGCCAAGTGTATTATGAGTGCTTGAGCCATCATTTCCTGCAGAGTTACTTACAACAATACCTTTATTAACAGCAAGATCAGCAGCTATTGTAATAGGCAAAGTATTGCCGTTCATATCCTGCCAGGTATAGCTTGTGTAGGGAGCGTCAAATGTTAAATAGCCAAGTGAACTGGTAATAACATCAGCACCTAAGCTATCAGCCCAGTGAGCTGCTGCTATCCAGTTATCCATTTCTGCCGGAGTCTCAGTAGGATCAACTTCTGTTCTGCCTAAAATAAATGTTGAGCCGTATGCGGGTCCCACCATTTTACCCGGCTTGTAACCTCCAACGAGGCATAATGTAGCTGTTCCGTGTGAGTGTCCGGTTAAAGTTGGTGTATGATTCTGAAAGTCATAAGTCGTCTGTATTTTCATGGGGTATGTTGTAAAAGCCTCATGGGTAAGATTGGAAAATCCTGCATCAAAGCTTGCGATCATTATACCCTGTCCGTGGATTCCCTGGTTATGTACAAGATTAACTTTTATCTGAGTTATCTGTGTAACTGCATTTGCGGTGCCGTAGCTGAGTGTATCAACAGTTGGGTGGTCATTGGGGTTAACGAACACCGGGCTCATATCAGATGATATTTCCGGTTCATTACCTGATACTTTAAACGTTTCTACAAGCTCTATGCCTTTAACAAAATCAAGGTTAGAAAGTGTACTTATTTGTTCACGTGATACTTCAACACTCATGCTGTTAAGCCATTTTATGTTATGTCTAAGCTTTGTTACATTACGGGATACAATATTAACATATTCACTATAGAGCGGAATATCAGTGTAATCAAGAAGTTCACCTGCCGGCTTAACTTTTGACCTTCTATCCAGCGAGCGTTGTGTAACTATTGAAAGGGGGTTGTTAAGCTTTGCCATTGCGTTGGGACCTTTATCTTTTAAATATACCCAAACAATAAAGTTTGTGTTTGAGGGATTATCCAATGCACGGCTTAACATATTGCCGATCTTATTTTCTGTGGTTTTGAATGAAAAAAACGATAAGGATAAAAATGTCAGGATGATAAAAAACGAATAATACCTTTTCATATAATTACCAGTAATATTTTGTTGAGAATTACAACTAAGTTATTTAAATATATAACAATAAAAAAGAGAATATTATCCAAAAAATTAATACATATTACTACTTAGTACACGTTAGAAAAAATAAAAAATCAGTAATTATATATAAAACAGTATATTACAAGAATTAAAAAATGTGTATTTGAAACCTTGCCATATGAAAAGATGCTTTAGTACTATAGACATATATTATATATCAATTTAACTAAAATATAATGGAAAAGAAAATTTTCGGAATTATATTAACAATAGCCGGGGCAATTGGTTTAATTTTGGCAGCAGTTTATTTTCTCAATGCAGGTACAGGTATCAGAGATTATAAAATGATAGGTATATACGGGATCCTGGGAATAATATTTTTCTTTTCGGGTATCGGCTTGATGAGAACTACAAAAGATAAATCATAATAGTAAATAATTTGCAAAGCAGAACTTAAAGTATAGACTATTTTGCAGTTAATTCCGGAAAATTCTCATCATTAAAACTGATGTGGTATTTTCCCTGAAAAAGTATTTGTAGCATATCTTCTGTTTCATCATCATCGAGTTTTCTTAATGAGTAATCTGATTCATAATTATTTATAAATACAGGGTATAATACAAACTTCATGCTACTGTTTTTCATAATCAGCTTGAGCATTAAACCATACGGTTTTGCACCGGTTGAGCGGTACCTTCCCGGTGCATTAAAAATAAAATTTCCTAAATTATAGAATATCCACTTACCATTATAAAACTCAGCTTCCTGTACAGTGTGTGCGCCGTGCCCGATAACAAGATCAGCGCCGGCATTGATATAATTACGTGCAAATGTTTTCTGCATATCACCTGCAGGTTTGTAATTACTTCCCCAGTGCGGATAAATAATAATAACTGCATCAGGAAATTCACTACGGTATTTTTTGATATCCGCGGTTAATTGTACCGTATCTAATTTATTAACACCAGGTTTATTTTCACCTGCGTAAAAATCATAAAGTGTATCATACTTACTGCGGTACTCAAACCCTCCAAAGATAATCAGTTTATAGCCGTTGATATCTTTTACTAATGGCTTTGATGCTTCTTCGGGATCATTTCCTGCACCGAAGAAATTCAAACCGGCAGAATTTAAATATCTTACTGTTGAATTATATCCCTCCAGTCCGTAATCAAACACATGATTATTACCTATTGTAACATTGTTTATATGATACTTTCTGAAATACTTGATTGTTGAATCCGGATCAGACCAGTGAAGGTAAGGTTTAATAATTGAAACCGGAAGTGTTGAACTATTTACTTTTATAAGCGGGGTTTCAAGATTGCAAAATGTAACATCGGAACTTAATAGAAAATTTTTAACATTTTCAAAGAAATAGTCATATCCATATTCTGCAATAATATTTTCACCATGATTAAATTTGGGTTCAAACTGATAGTTTTCACCGAAATGAGTATCTCCAAGAAATATCACGCTGAGTGAGTCACAGTAAATAACTGACGATAGTAACAAAAATAGAAATGTGTATCTTTTCACTTACTTATTCTTTAGAGAAATATCAGGAATACGAATGTTATAAAAAGCATAAAGTGAATGAATCCCTGCAGTGCATTGCTTTCACCATCTTTTGAGCTCAGCATTCCTACAAGCAGAGAAATAATTACCATTGCACCCTGAATTGCAGTCAGCCCAAGCTGTACTTCCTGTTTCATAAGTAATCCTACAACCAGCACAGCTGGTATGGTCAAGCTTACCGTTGAAAGCATGGAGCCAAGAGAGATATTTACAACTCTCTGCATATCATCATGCAAGCCTGCACGTATAGCTGTTAAGGCTTCGGGTGAGACTATTATAATTGCAATTATCAGGCCGGCAACACCGGAAGGAAGCTGAAGTTTTTCGATCCCGTCATCAACAAAAACTGAAAGGCTTTCTGCAAGGATTGATATTGCGGCAATTGTAGCCAGAAGCATTATGAAATTATAAACAGTGCTGATCTTTTCTTTATCAGGAAAGTGCTCACTTTCCCCATGGTTATTGTTATTGGTACTATCAAATTTAAAATAATAACTGTGCTCTTTTGACTGCATCCTTAAAAAGAAGATATAAAGCAATACACATACAATGATCAGAAAGGATTCATAAAATGCAGCACGTTCAAAAGGAATTACAATTGGAAGAAAAAGACCAATTCCGATAATTCCGATTATCATCGAAAAGAAGGAGTTTGTGCTTTTTAAATTGTACTTCTGTTCACCGTATTTGATACCCCCAATAAGCATAATAAGTCCCGTAAGACCGTTTAGCAGGATCATCAGAGTTGAAAATATTGTATCCCTGGCAATTTCAGGATCAGAATCACCATGCATCATCATTGTAATGATCATGATAATTTCAACAGTTACAGCTGAAAGGGTAAGTATCATGGTACCGTAAGGTTCACCAAACTTAAATGCAAGTAGCTCAGCATGATGTACAACCCCAAGAGCAGCATAAATTATTACTACAAAGATCATAAGGAATACAAAGCTTTCAAAAAGAAGTGATTCTTTCAGTGCGGGATTACTGCCAACAAAATAAAGAATTACAAGAGAAATCAGTGCAAGAATAAAAGATAGCTCTTTTTTAAAAAAAGTTTTTGCCATACGGCAAAATACAAAATTAAGTTATAAAATAAGAGAACTAATTTGCAATCATATAATAAATAAAATAAAATATTAAAACAGCCGCTCTAAATGTAAACAAGCGGCTGTTAAATTAACAAATATGAAAAAGTGAAGCTATTTATCAGCTTTCTACTTTCGGGCTCATTGTCATAAGAACATCCATTTTCCTGGTATCTTCATAATCTTTATGGATAACAACTTCGCACTCCCATGGCAGCTGGTTATCATCCCTGAATTTAAACTTACTGGTGTAGGTTTCATCAGTACTAACAGATGTTTCAATCTTTTTCCAGTTATGTTTTGTACTTAACCGGCTGCAGAAAACATCAGAAAATTTTTCAGTGGTCAGGTCTGTTTCAATCTTATACTCGTATTTAAGCTTTTGAGGCTCAGTACAATCCTGACCTGCGTGTAAATAAGACCCGAATAAGAAGCTATGAAGGACTAATACAAGTGCTGCTAAGAGAACTTTTTGCATAGCTGTTCATTTAAATTTATGGAAAAGAATGTTATTTAAAACTTTTAAATAATACTTATTAATTAATGTGAATATAATTAAAAATTAAATTCATAACTCACCTTGAAATATCTCCTGGTATATTCAAGGCGGTCACCATCTAAATTAAGTACCAGATATACACTGCTTCCGCCGAAAAATTCGTACTGGAGCATTGTGTTAAGCAAAGCTTTTTTACGGAAAGTATCTCTCTGGTAGTAAGCCCTGAGAAATAATTTATCCATAATTTTATAATCCAGCTTTATGTTATAAATTGTCTGTTCAAAATCATCGCCCTGTTTAATATAATTCAGATTAGCCCCAAGCCTTACTTTGCCGAAAAATGCAAGGTCGACCGAAGCATACGGATTTAGCAGCTTATCGCCAAAGTACTTTCCGCCATAGAATCCGGCTGAAAATGAATTATTACCGAATACCACTTTGAAATTATGCTCCGTTAATATATTATCCCGTGTAATTATATTCCCCTGGTCATCGTGGTCATTTGGCCTGTCAAAATTAAAGCTGTGGAAAAAGCTCAGCCAGCCTGTAACTTTGTAAAACAAATTACCGAAAACACCATTTTGATAATTGAAGCTTTCTGAAAATTCATGCGAGCGGTAATATCCTGCACTAACATTTATATTGCTGAAATATTTATTATTGTTAACAAACTGATAGCCTGCACTTACATTCATATCATCATAATTATTGCCGTAATTATTGAATAATGTCATTGCATTGAAATTGGAATCGTACCTTGTATAGCTTGCATCCATATACGGACCGCCGTTGCTGTTCTGCTCATAATACAAATATGCGTTATACATGTTACCGCTGTTGGTCCTGTCTGTATTATCAGGCAGGTTTTTATTATCATAACTGCGGAAACTGCGTGCAAACTGTGTAATAAGCCTGAACCTTGAAGGCAGGTTAATTTTACTGTCAACACTTACCATCTGTTCTTTGGATGTATCAAGCCCATTGGTATTGTACATAAATAATCCGCCGATATTGAAATCCTGAAAATTGAAGTTTGGCCTGGCAACTGCAAACCTGCGTGTTGAGTTAGGTTGTGTAGGAAGCGTATCCTGCACATAGAGCGCACCCATTTTAAATTTATCGCTGCGGTAAGTATAATTAAAGCCATAATCAATTTTATCTATAGCCCTTGAATAGAATAAAGTTACAGGTGTTCTGTAAATATCAAGATCTTTACTGAAAAAAGGTCTTTTTTCCTGCAGAAATATGGGTCTGCCGTAAAACGCAAACCTGAATGGGTCAGCTTCAAGGGTTGATTCATCTGTATGGAATGTGCTTTTCAGCTTATGTTTATCAAGGCTGATGGCAAACTCACCGCCGTAGTTGAACCTTGCAGTATCGTTATTAAAGCTTCTGCCAACTATGAACGGGGTGAGGTTAAATCTTAAATTCAGCTTTTCGTCAAACGGAGTTGCAAGATCGAACTTATACAGGCTTTTTAAATTCAGCAGTTCACTGTTGGGTGTAAGTGCATACCATGTATAATTACCATCCGGTGTATATGAAAAGAGCTGAAGGTCAATGCCTATCTGTTTTTTATTTTTGTTCTGCAACCTGTCAACAGGGATCTTTATTTCCATTTCACAGTAACCGGGCTGCCCGTTCTTTGCTTCTTTGAATATTGTTACTTTATTTTCCCACTGCCAGTCCCATTCATATGATTGATTTGTCTGGTTATAAACTATAGCATCACGCTGGTTATTGAGGAAGCTTACAACAAATACATAACCGTTCTTATTCTTGTTTTCAAGATCAAGAAGTATGAAAAATTCATTTTCTTCATCGGTACTTCTGTCACGGGTTAGTGACTGTTTTATTATCTTTCCGCGCGGCCAGTATTTTATTGCAATATAAATTGCATCTTTTGTCTGTTTAATATATGCGATGGTGCTGTCATAATCTTTTTTATCAGATTTGGGTATCATCATATAGAAGTCAGTGAAAACTTTTGCACCGGCCCATTCACTTTCAACTATCTTGCCGTCAACGCTTGGTGTTGATGTTACATCGGGTGAGGTTTTATCATTACCTGCTTTTTCGTTGCCTGTCTGGCCATAAAGCAATGCACTGCTGTACAGGCAGAGGAAAAACAGGATTAATGATATTTTAGTAAAATATTTTTTCATGCAGTAATTTAAACCTTTTTAATATTGTATGTTTATTGAAAGCTGCTCTTTTTACAAAGTAAGTAAAATATAAAAGAGCTTGTGCGATGCCTGCCTCAAAAAAAATTGCCTATGGGTCAAATATAGGTCACAATTTTAGAGACAGGCGGCTGCCTACTTTTAACTAAGCCGCCTTCACGCTTGAGCCCTCAAAACAAGCGTCGCCCAATCGCACTGCTCTTTCATTCTTTTCCAGAAGGAGATCCAGAATATTTTGGTTCTGAATTTCTCTTTTGATGCTTTGTATTTTAAAAAGGTTTAGTTAAAATTATGTTCTTACAAATTCTTTTACCAGGAAATTTGCTGCTTGCTGTATATCCGATACTATAATTATATCGCTTTAAAGCTGCTGCTATGTATATATTTAATTCCGGATATATTGCAAAAAACAGCAGAAAAATATGACTTAAAAAAATGAAGACCCAGGTAATAATCAGGAATAATAGCAAAATGAAGGACTTATTTTACAAAGATATATATTTTTACATAATAAACAATATAACTGCTTATGTATATTTAAGATTCCGGGAAATGTCAAAAGGTTTAGCAGTTAAGCAGCTTTGTAAACTTATAAAAACCAAATATTTATACATTTCGACTTAAACTAAAATCTTTTGAATAAAATTTATTGTATTGCCATCCGGATCAATGATAGTTCCCACTTTCTCTTTTTCATTCACTGAAATTTCTTCTTTTAAAGTTCCATGTGAGGAAAGCGCTATTTTTATGACCTCATCCAGATCTTCGACCAAATAATCGAACTGATGCCTGTTTTGTTCTGCTGATACACCCGCAATGCTGTTTGGGCAAAACATTGTAAAAATTCCTGCAATGATACCTGTGTAAAATTTTGAATTCATTGCCTCAAAGGATTCAAGCTCTGTACTAAATACATTACCATAGAATTCTGCCATCTTTTCAATATTATTTACTGCTATGGTAACCTGCGAAATTTTAATATTTTTTGCCATATAATATATATTTTTTGCCTTATTAGTTAGACAAGGTCAAAAAGAAACAGTGACAGTTGCCATTACCTGTTACTTCACCAGAACCATTTTCATTGTTTCAGAAAAGCTTCCTGCAGAAAACTTATAGAAATATATTCCGCTTGAAAAGTTTTCAGCGTTCCAGCTTGCCTCATATTTACCTGCATTCAGCCTGCTGTTAACAATCGTTGATACCATTCTTCCTGAGACATCATAAATAACAAGTGATACATGAGCTGATTCAGGAAGCTCAAACTTAATTTTGGTAACCGGGTTAAACGGGTTTGGATAGTTCTGGTACAGATTAAATCCTTCCGGAACTTCATTACCGTTCTGCTGAATACCTATTATTCCCTGGTTTTCGACAATTGTTAAGATCTGGTTAGTACTGACATTATAAAAAGAATCAATATCTCCGCTAAGCCACTCAACCCTGATGGAATCAACCACCACAGCATTACCTAGACCAAAATGCAGGTCAAGGTTCTGCCCGCAGTAACCTGATTGCCCTTCAACTTCTCTTGTAAGCCAAATGGGGCTGCCATTTATTACTGCCCTTACCTTTACATTAGACCCAATTGCGGAGCGATTGGTTGCATTTCCCTGTAATTTTATTTCAAGCCACTTGTTACTGTTGCCATTATTCAAAAATGCTGAATTATTTTGATTTTCGTTATAAGTTTTGGCTGTAAACAGGTCCAGGTCACCATCAGCATCCCAGTCAGCCCATGCAAAACCGTAGGAATACCCCTGGTCACTTTCAATTTGCGGATCTGATATCTTTTCAAATGAAGGTGTCCCTGTTTCCATCAGTTTATTTTTATACAGGTAGTTTTTTAAGGGCACATTTGCGGGTCCGTATGCCTGCGTAACGAACATATCAAGGTCACCATCGTTATCATAATCTCCCCAGCCTGAACATGCATAGTAACCGTTTTCATTTACAATAGTATCGTTCAGCACCCTGGTAAAATTAAAATTACCTTCATTTCTGAACAAAAAGTTCTTTTGATTTTCATTGTTCGCTATAAACAGGTCATAGTCGCCGTCGTTATCATAATCACCCCAGCTGGAGCTCCATGATACACCACCGCTTGTAGTAGGAGCAATACCTGTAATTTTTGTAAAGTATCCGTTTCCGTTATTTTTATACATATAATCAGTAGAACCGGATTCATTTGCTATAAAGATATCAAGATCCCTGTCACCATCAATATCCACCCAGTTCACACCGCGTGAAAGCAACCCGACATCAAGGAATATTGCACCTGAATCTACCCTTGAAAAATTCCCGCTTCCCAGGTTTTTATAAAGCCTGTTGCGTGAATTAGAGAACCGGCTGTTGGTAACAATAAGGTCAGCAAGCCCGTCATTATCATAATCGCCCCAGCTGCATGTTTCTGAAAAGCCTCTGTCAGTAACTATAGGACTTGAGCTTAAGAATGTAAATGAGCCTGAACCGTTATTTTTGTAAAGTACGCTAACTGAATCATACCATGTAACGGTGCACATATCAATATTGCCGTCATTATCAAAATCAGCCCAGCTTGAGCCGTCAAACGGAAGGCTATCATTAAATGGTGTAGATGCAAATAACCGGGTAAAACTTCCTGCCTCATTCCTGTACAAAAAACTAACCTGCCCAAACCGTTTTCCGTTACTCACATAAAGATCCAGGTCACCATCATTATCATAATCAATAAAATTTACACTTCTTGAAGCACCTCCATCATTCACAAATGAACCTGTTGTGATTCTAGTGAAAGTTTGTGAATATAAATTGAAATGCATCGGAATAAGCATCACAAGCAGTATAAAAAACACGGGCGTGGTGTGATTGGAATTTTTTGTCATTATTTTCCTGTAATTTATTTGTAATAAGTTTTTATCAGGATTAATATATTAATTAACTGAAACACTGCCAATTACTTTAAGCACTATTTTATTAGAATCCCATTTGATAAAATATTACGATATATTTGTAAAATAATGCAATATTTAACAAATAAACTGAAATTAAATTAGATTTCCATGAAATACTCAACTGACCTCCATGAACTTATTCACTCACTAACAAAAAATGAGAAAAGATATTTTGCGCTGAACTCATCATTGCAAAAAGGCAGTAAAATATATTTACAGCTATTTAAAGCACTGGAAAATCAGAAGGTATACGACGAAACAAAACTGAAAGAGAAATATAAAAATGAAAAATTTATAAGGAACCTGGCATTCAACAAGAATAATTTATATAATCTTATAATTAGATCGCTGATAAATTATAATTCAGCTGAAAATATAGACAGCAGGATACATATGATGATATCAGAGTGCTACATCCTTTTCAGAAAAGCAATGTACAGGAAATATTTCAGAACAATTGCAAAAGCAAAACAGGTGGCAAAACAATATGAAAGGCACGGTTACCTTTTACAGTTACTTGACATGGAAAAAATTATTATACCAAAGGAGGAAATTCAGACAAAAAAATCAGAACTGATATACAATGAGGCAAAAGAAGCTGCCGATACGATACTGAACATGTTTGAATACAGCAGGCTGGCAGGAGATCTTTTGAGCAATTTCAGGAGCACAGGGCTCAACAGGGCTGATACTCACAGGGAAAGCATTGAAAATCTTTCAGGGATTGAAGTTATGAAAGCACCTGAAAAGGCAAAAAGCATAAGAGCGCTTGATTCATATTACAGGGTAAAGGAGCTTTCTGCTTCAGCGAATGCTGATAACATGGAAGCATATAATTATCTATTGAAGAGATATGAAATTATTATGAATAACCCTCGGCCGTTCAGAGATTATATTATACATTACCCGAGTGATATACTTTATTCACTTACCGAAGCCAGTATTAACCTGAATAAGCTTGATGAAGCTGAGAAGTATTTAAATGAGATCAGGAGAATCTCTGCAAAATATCCTTCAGAAATTGATGATATTGAAATTTACAGCGGTTATGCTAAAATGCGCATCTATTTAAAACGCGGTATGGTACAGCAGGCATCTAAGCTTATACCGCAAATAGAAAAGGCACTGTTGAAATATAAAGATAAGATACTAATCGATATTGAGCTTTCGATAAGATATTATTTTGTAAAATGCAGGCTTGAAGAAAAGAATTATACAAAAGCATTAAAGGCTGTAAATGAATTAATGCATCATCCGTTTCTGGATAAAAGAGCTGATTATGAGTGTTACAGTAAAATATTAAATTTAATAATTCATTACGAACTGAAAAACTATGACCTGCTGAAGTATCTTCTTGTTAACACTTACCGTTATTTAATTAAAAATGAAAGGTTGTTCAAAGTTGAATTACTGATACTTGAATTCATAAGGAAACTGCCAAATGTAAACAATGAAGATGACCTGAAATTCATGTTTATCAGCATGGGTAAAAAATTTGCATTACTGAAAGAAGACAAATATGAAAAAAATGCGTTTGAGTATTTTGATTTTTTAAAATGGATAAACAGCAGACTTTATAACTGATCAGTTCAAAGATTTTAAATAAACTGCAAAACCCCCGCCTTTTGCCAGCCTTATGTTTACAGTCTCATTTGAAGTAATGTTACGTTTTGTGATTATTACATTTGAAGGATTTGTATCTGCATCAGGTGAATCAGTATAAATTTCTGCTTCATAATTAATCCTGTCCAGAAAATCCATATTCAGCCTGATATTCCTGCTTTGGCTGTTTGTCATTCCTCCAATGAACCAATTATTATCTTTTTTACGTGCAACAACTATAT
>CAZOAP010000092.1:0-11879 GCA_964577645.1 uncultured Ignavibacteriales bacterium | reverse complement strand
AGAAAAAAAGCTTCCTATATGATACATTATAACCATAATAGTCAGAAACATAAAATATCATTTCCCAGTTGGTTCCGGAATTAGTTGATTTATAAACTCCTTTCTGACTAGCTAAAAAACCTGTGATAGAATTGGCGAAATACATATTGTAAAAATATGCATAATAGAGATTATCATGATTTATTACTGTAAACCAATTTTCGCCGCTATTGGTGGTCTTTATCAATTTACCGCTTGTTAAAAAAGTCCCACCAATTGCATACCCTGTATTCTGATCCAGGAAGTAAAAGCTCCGAACCCGTAAATTACTATCCAGCAAAACTCTTTGCCAGTTTATTCCTGCATTGGTTGTTCGCAGTATTTCACCGCCATAAAATCCATTATTTATAGGGAGTGGTGCAGCAGTACCAATTAGTCCTGTATTAGCATTCAAAAAATATACTGCGCTTAAATAAAATGTTGAATTGGAATTTTGCTCAACCCATTGAGAAGTGGTTTTGAAAGGAATTATAAAAAAACTAATAATAAGTAATGCCGAAAGGCAATACTTAAGAGCAAGCTGATACATAAATTACCTCCATAATTTAATTTTGCGGCCGAGTAAAAGGCTAAGCCAGTACAAAAAATTAAATTGAATCTCCTTTTTAAATTAAATAAATAATTTAAGCAGTAACTCTTTTTGTGATAATTTATGTTTAGTTGTTAAAAAAGAAAAAAGGTAATGTTTTGTTTTATATCGCGGTTTTAGTTATTACTTAATTTTACGATACTCAAATATAATATGAGAATATTCAAAAAGCAAATTTTATGAAAAAATTTTTTGTCATTTTTTTGGCTGACTTTTAGGCTGTTATGTGATCAAATTAATTGACTATTTTTGTAACTATGTCTGATTTTATAAACGAAATAAAAGAAATTTTCTCCCCTTCCGGCCTGCTTTCAGAGCTTGAAGGATTTGAATACCGCCCGCAGCAGCAGAATATGGCACTAAGTATTGCCTCTTCACTTGAAGACAGCTCTCACAATATCATAGAAGCACCAACAGGCGTAGGCAAATCACTGGCATACCTTGTTCCTTCAATTCTGTACGCACTTGCAAATGAACGTAAAGCAATAATAAGTACATGCACTATCAATCTGCAGGAGCAGTTGATAAACAAGGATATCCCTGCACTTGCAAAAGTACTGCCTGTTAATTTTAAATACGAGATACTCAAGGGCAGGAACAATTATATATGTACCAAGCGGCTGAATAAAGCCATGATAGAAAAAAGCTCACTGTTTATGACAAGTGAACAGCAAACCCTTCAGAAGATATATGACTTTGTTAACAGAGAAGGTAAAGGAACAAGACAGGATATGCCTTTCCCTGTGGATGATAATGTGTGGAGCGAAATATTTGCTGAAGAAGGTGTATGCACGCAAAAATCATGCGGCGGTACTGACACAAATTGTTATTACCAGCAGGCAAAGCAGAGAATGAAAGATGCAGACCTGCTTGTACTTAATCATCATTTGTTCTTTACCCTATTTGGCTTTTATGAAAGGGATTCAGAGGGTTACCTGTACTTTAATGATTTTGTTATATTTGATGAAGCGCACACTGTCGAGCAAATTGCAGCTGAACGGGTTTCTCCGTCCGTATCTAAAGAGCAGATAAGGTTCTGGCTGAATAAGCTTTATAATCCAAGGACACAAAAGGGATTCTATGCCAATAAACAGGCAGACCGTTTGAAAAAAGCTGTTGAAATGGTCTACCATGATAATGAGCATTTTTTCAAGATGCTGCATTCATATATAAATGATAAATATTCCGCCCAGGCGCATAAGAGTGCGATAAGGATAAAAGAAGCTATTACTTTAGGCGCTGAGCTTATGAATTCAATACTTGAGCTTACTATTGAGCTTAAAAAAACAACTCCGCTGGCTAAGAATGATATTGAAGAAGATGAGATCAAAAATTATTTCACAAAATTCACCCGCATCAGGAACAACCTTGTATTTTTTTTAGAGCAGAAAAGTGATGAGTATGTTTACTGGGTGGAATACTCAGGCAGGGCAAGGAATAATATTAATCTCTGTATCTCTCCTATTGATATGGCTGAATATTTCCGCGAGAATATATTTGCTAAGAACAGAATGTGCGTAATGACATCTGCAACACTTTCAACAAACAATAACCTGGGGTTCTTTAAAAATACAGTCGGTGCTGATGAGATACCGGGGGAAATAATTGATACGCCATTTGATTTCGGCAGGCAGATGAAGATACATGTTTATAAGGATATACCCGAGCCGGAAAAAGTTAAAAAGCAGAAGATCTCTGATATATTGAATGAGAGCGATTACGAAAAGATGCTTATTCATAAAATAAAAGAATGCGTTGAAATGACAAGCGGTGGCGCTTTGGTATTATTTACCAGCAATAAATTGTTAAAGACTGCTTACAATAATCTGCTGGAAGAGTTCCTAGGTTCCGGGATAAATCTGTATGCGCAGCATAACGGCATGCCTAATAACAGGATATTGCAGGAATTCCGTGATGATGAAAACTCAGTGTTATTTGGTGTCGATAGTTTCTGGATGGGTGTTGATATACCGGGTCACAGCCTTCGGAATGTTATTGTGACAAAGCTTCCTTTTGAGGTCCCTGACCACCCGGTAATTGAGGCAAAGCTGGAGTTTATTCTGGAAAAAGGAGGTAACCCGTTCATGGATTACTCATTGCCTACAGCGATTTTAAAATTCAAACAGGGTGTGGGAAGGCTTATCAGAAGCAAAAATGATGAAGGGTTGATATGTATTCTCGATAGCCGCATCCTCAAGAAACCATACGGCAGGCATTTCCTGAGCTCGCTTCCTGAATGCGAAGTGATTATTGAAAGCAATGTAGATAAAAACAATAATGAGTTTAACTGACCTGTTATTTAATTAATACCATTTTTTTAGTTTCGGAAAATTCCCCTGCCTGAATCTTATAAAAATATATCCCGCTTGGGATGTCAGAAGCGTTCCATTCAACTTCATACTCACCGGGTATGAGATTTTGATTGACTAGCACTGCCATTTCATTTCCCAGAATATCATACACAGACAAGAATGTATGTGCTGCCGATACACCGCTTATGGCAAATTTTATTTTTGTTGTTGGGTTAAATGGATTTGGATAATTTTGAGATAAAGTAAATCCCACGGGAAGATGTGAGTTAATTTGCGATACCCCTATAACAGATGAAGTATCACCGTACATTACCCCGTTTATGATACACCCTGTAAGCCATGCATATAAATAACTGCTCCCTGTGAATGATGCTGAATATTCTAAGTAATAAGTTTGGCCAAAATTTTTTGTAAGATCCATATCAATTCCTGAAGATGAATGAGGAACGCTGGAGTGCTTGTAGAATTTCTTTAAAGTTGTCTGAGTATTAAAAAATGTAGTATCAAACGAACCGGAACAGATAAAATTCATAGTATCACCCTGCCCCGCTGATAATTTTATATAAGGAACATTAAAATCATAATGCTGGTACAAAATACCATCTGTTGTATCAAACCTCATCCAGTAATCTGACTGTTCAGGGGTGTGGTGAAGGTAATAATACCTTATATTGTTTACAACAGTATCTTTTGTAATTGTTACCTTCAAAAACGAGTATTCGGCTGCAGGAAGCTGAAATCGTTTATACATCCATGTATTACCTACCTGTAAAGGAAAATAACCAGATGAGTTTGAGTATTGAGAATTTGTTGTTTGAATAAATAATGCAAAAAAAAGTATTAAGATATATATTTTTTTCATTTTAGAGTAATTGGTTAATGTAAGTTAACTAAATATTTTTAAACTCTCACCCATTTCAGCTCCATCGGACCCGCTGAGAGTGTCATTTCTCCATGCTCAAATTTATATTTTCGCACCTCTTTGCCACCAACCAGGCTCTGAACAATAGCTCCCTCAACATGATGTATTATATGATGCTTTTCTTCATCAATTTCATATTTGCCAAAATAACCCATATAACCAAGGTTTTTTAAAGCCCATGCAAGATCTTTCAGCTTTAATTTTTTCTCAGGCATATGTTCAAGCGGAAGGTCATGCGGCATCATTATCTGTGCAGACATGTATTGCTCATCGTAGAAAAGGATTGCTTTTACATTTCTGCCGAATGGATAAATTATAGTATCTTCATGTCGTACTATGACAGATTTAAGCTTCCATCTGCCAATGAATTTTTGTTTTATCATATTAAGCTAAAAAAATTATAAATACGGATTAATATCAAAATAATTGCTTCCATAAAACTTAAGTTTGGATTCCTGCCTGCGCGGTAATGACAAATTTATTTGTTAGTTATCCTGTAAATCTTGTCATCGCCATCTTTTGGTGAGCCTCTGCCATCTTTATTGCTTGAGGAAAAGTAAATATTTCCATCCGGACCCTCGGTTATATCCCGGATCCTGCCGAACTCAGTTGCTATTTTATAAAATGATAATGCTTTTGTTCTGTCATTCAGATCAATTTTTACTATCATGATTCCTTCACCTTTCAGGCAGCCAAAGAGAAAACAGTCTTTAAATTCATCAATATTTCCGGATCGGTAAACAAGTCCTGATGCAGGGGCTTCAGCCGGAGTAAATACAAGTAATGGCGATACCATCCCTTCCCTGCTTTCATTATGAGAAACTTCAGGCCAGCCGTAATTTTTGCCCTTAACAATAATATTCACTTCATCTCCCCCGCCGGGTCCGTCAAATCCGCTTGGTCCGTGTTCAGTTTCCCACAAAATGTCTGTTCCCGGTACCCAGTCTATACCCTGGGGATTTCTGTGGCCATATGACCAAACCGGTGAATTTGCAAAAGGATTATCAGCCGGTATCGAGCCATCGTTATTCAGCCTGAGTATCTTACCGTTCATCTTGTTCAGGTCCTGTGCAAATTTTCTGTCACCTGCATCCCCTGTAGTAATATACAGCTTTTTATCAGGACCGAATTTCAGCCTGCAGCCTGCATGAAACTGTGCTGCCGGTAAATTATCTATTATCAGCTTATCTTCAATTATCGAATTACCGTTATCTTTAAATCTTACGACCTTTACAGTAAGTTCATCATCCTTTTTATAGGCATAACTAAGATAAATGTACTTGTTATTATTATAATCAGGATCCAGTGCCAAACCCATTAATCCTTCTTCAGACCTGCTTGAAACCTCGTTAAATGTCTTTATAGGTTCAGTTACCAGCTTCCCGTTTTCGATTAATCTCAGTCTTCCTGGCCTTTCATTAACCAAAACCCTGTTTTCTGATGTGAAAACTATGCTCCATGGTACTTCAAGGTCTTTTACAAATACCTCTATTTTGTAAGCAGAAGTTTTGCTGTTAACCTGGTCAATATTTACTTCTTTTTTCTTTTCAGAGCATCCTATTGAAAACAATAAAGATAATGCTGCAAAAAAATTTAATAATGTGTTCATAAGCTGTAATATTAATTAAAGTTAACTATCTAAATTAATATTAAAAATACATAAGTGCAGCTTAAAGTTGCTTAATTATATAATTTTATTGTAACACAATTTTACATTCATAATTACATTTTGACTTATTTTTTGAAACTTAAAGAGGTATTTTAACGTCTTAATAAATAAAGGTTACCATTTTTTTAGTTAAACAGATATGAAAATATTAAAATCAGCTTTAATAGTAATAATTTTAGCTTTTTCGGGCAGCTTATATTCACAGGAGATCCGTGTATCACTTAAGGAAGCTATTGAACATGCCTATAAAAATGATCCAAACATAAATAAGCTTGAAAATACTATTGAATTACAGGAAAGTAATATCCGTGCAAACTACGGAAATCTCTTCCCTGACCTGAAATTTTCAACCGGCTGGACTAGATCAAATACGGTCATAAATAACAGTTATATAAACCAGAATGGTATACCAATTCCGGAAAGCAATGAAACATCTAATAACTTCTCTCTATCTTTGCGGTCTGATGTAACCATATTTGATGGTATGACAAGTTTTGATAAAGTTGATCTTGCTAAAGAAACAAAAATACAGTACCAGATACAGTTAAAACAGCTTAAACAGGATATTGCTGTAAAGGTCATTTCAAGCTATATACAAGTATTAAAAAATCAGCAGATAGTAGTAATTAATGAAGCTACTTTAGCTGATTCACGTGCACAGCTTGATAAAATTAAAATTTTTGTAGATGTTGGTAAAAGAACATTGGCTGATGTTTACCAGCAGGATGTAGTTGTTGCCCAAAATGAGCTTCTGGTAGAACAGGCAAAAAACAACCTGAATAAATCTATCAGTGACCTTGCCTTTAACGCCAACCTGCCTTTGGAGAAAAATTATGCTGTAAACGAAACTGAATTCAATACAGATATAAGCTATGAAAATCTTGAAGCATATATGGTGCAGAACCAGAACACTGAAACGCTTGTAAACAATGCTTTCAGGAACAGGAATGATGTAAAAGCGAAGGTACAAAACCTTGATCTGCTTGAGACAAATATAGATATTGCAAAAGGAAACCAGTACTTCCCCACACTCACCGGTTTTGGTCAGTATTCAATGAACGGCAACAAAATTGATAATATTACCAACCAGAGAAATTTTTCCATCGGTCTTACATTAAGCTATCCTATTTTCCAAGGATTCCAGGTTGATAACCAGAGGCAAATTGCACTAATCAATTATAAATCAGCACAGGAAGATATAAAGCTGGCTAAGAACCAGATAGAGCTTCAGATCAAAAAAGCTATACAGGATTTAAGATCATTGCTTAAACAGATCGAAATTACTGACCGCAGCTTAAAAAACGCTCAGCAAAACAAGCTTCTTGCTGAAGAATCATACAGAGTTGGAATCGGAACAGTTTTAGATGTAAACACAGCAACAACAAACCTGAATAATATTCTGATAAATAAATCAAACCTTATTTATGATTTTATCAACGCTCAGAAAACACTTGAATATTACCAGGGTATAATAAGTTATTAATATTTACAGGTACACAAGGAGAAATTAAAACAATAATTTTATGGCAGATATTAAACCGGTAGTTAAGAAGAAAAAGAAAAGCAAAAAATTACTGCTTTTTTCAATAATAGGAGCGATAATACTTCTTGTAATTATCGCAATAGTTGTATCAGGTAAAAAAGATAAGCTTACCACAGTACAGACTGAAAAAGTTGTAAAAAGAAATATTGTCCAGGTGGTATCAGGCACAGGAACGATTAATCCTGAAACAAAAGTAGATGTCTCTGCTGAAATTTCAGGTGAAATTGTTCAGTTACCTTATAAAGAAGGCGATACAGTAAAAAAAGGTGACCTTTTAGTTAAGATAAAAGCTGAAACTTACGGTGCAAGGATAAACCAGCAGCAGGCAGGTGTACAGTATTCACGCACACAGGTAGAAGTATCTGAGAACAATCTCAAAAAAGCTGAGCTTGAACTGCAGAGAACCGAGCAATTGTTCAACAGCGGGCTTGTATCGCAGTCAGATCTTGATAATGCCAGGATAGCATACCAGGTAGCGCTTTCAAATGTAAAGAGCTCAAATGCAAATGTAAGGCAGAACCTTGCATTACTGCAGCAAAGCTCACAGGATCTATCCAAAGCTACAATACGCTCAAACATGGATGGTATTGTTACCAAGCTTAATAATGAAATAGGTGAAAAAGTTGTAGGTACACAGCAGATGGCAGGCAGTGTTATTATGACAGTATCCGACCTTTCTGTGATGGATGCTGAAATTGAGGTCAGTGAAACAGATATTACAAACGTTAAGCTTGGTGATACTGCAGATGTTGAAGTTGATGCATATCCTGATAAGGTTATAAAAGGATATGTTTATGAAATATCCAATTCAGCAAAATCAAAAGGCACCGGTACCCAGGAACAGGTCATTAATTTTATTGTAAAGATAAGGATACTTGATACAGATGTATCACTGAAACCGGGAATGTCCTGCAATGCTGAAATAAAAGTTAATTCAAAAAGTGATGTCATCGCAATCCCTATTCAGAGTGTAACAGCGCGTGAAGAGGAAAAACAGACTGAAACTACAAGTGAAGATGTAAAACGTAAATCTGAAGAGAACGTAAAGAAAAAAGAAAAGCCTAAGGAAGTGGTATTTATTGTTGAAGAAGGAACACCTACAAAAGTTAAAATGGTACAGGTTAAAACCGGTATAAGTGATGATAAATATATTGAAATACTTGAAGGCTTAAAACCGGATGATATAGTTGTAAAGGGTCCGTATAAAGCTATAAGTAAGGAGCTTGATGAAGGCTCAGTTGTAAAAGTGGATAACGAAGTAAAGAAAAAAGATAATAAAGAAGAATAACAATATTTTCAGGTGTTCTGTTTTTAATAAAAATAAATTAATTTACAGTTTTGGAAGAGATAATAAAAACCAAAGATATTGTTAAGCTTTATGTAATGGGTACTGAAGAACTCTACGCGTTAAAGGGAGTATCAATGACCATTCATAAAAATGAATATGTTGCAATCATGGGTCCATCGGGCTCAGGAAAATCAACATTCATGAATATTATTGGCTGCCTTGATACACCTACATCCGGTTCATATGAGCTGAACGGCCAGAATGTAAGTGAAATGGATGATAACGAGCTTGCAAGTGTAAGAAATAAAGAGATAGGGTTTGTGTTCCAGACCTTCAATCTCCTCCCCCGTTCAAATGCGCTCCATAACGTTGAGCTTCCGCTAATTTATGCGGGGATGTCTAAATCTGAACGTATGGAACGTGCTGAAGAAGCATTGCTGAAAGTAAGCCTGCAGGATAGAATGACACATAAACCCAATGAGCTATCAGGGGGTCAGCGCCAGCGTGTTGCAATTGCACGTGCACTTGTAAATAAGCCATCAATAATACTGGCTGATGAACCTACAGGTAATCTTGATTCAAAGACCGGTGATGAAATTATGGAGCTGTTCGATAACCTGCACGCACAGGGTAACACAATAATACTTGTTACCCATGAAGATTTCATTGCAGAGCATGCTCACAGAACTATCAGGTTAAGGGATGGATTAATTGAATCAGATAAAATGACTGAAAAAGGATTGAAATATGTGCGTAAAGAAAGTAAACCGGAATTAACAAATAACTGAAAAGTCCAAACAACAAAGAGGTAAACTTGTTAAGAAAATTTTTATATGCGATATTACTGGTAACAATATTTTCTCCTGTTATCATGTCACAGGATTTCACAAAGATACACAACCTGATAATAGAAGGAATTGACGCGGAATATAATATGGATTTTCCCGCAGCACTTTCAAAATTCCAGGAAGCCAAGAACACTGCCCCGAATGATCTGCGCGGACATTTTTTTGAGCAGACAATATTCTACTGGAAAGCGCTGCTGACAAGGAATAAGACTGATTATGAAACATTCATGAATCTTTCGGATAAACTTGTTGAGAAATGTGAGAATATCATTGATAAAAATGAAAATGATCTTGATGCAAGGCTTTACCTTGGCTGGACATATACTATCAGAGCATTTGCAGTTGGTTTACTGGGTGAAAATTACTTAAAAGCAGCATCTGAAATTAAAGACGGCAACAGCAATCTGAATTTTGTACTGGAAAAGAACCCGAATTACAACGATGCAGCATTGGGTCTTGGTGTATACAATTATTTAACCAGCTTTATTCCGCGTAAGCTGCAATGGCTTACTGATATTCTTGGATTTTCAGGCAACAGGGATGAAGGCAAGCGATTACTGACACAGGCATCTGAAAAAGGAACATATACATCCAACGAAGCAAAGTTCTACCTTACACTGCTATCATGGAGAGAAGAAAAATACCCTGAAGCTGAAGGATATGTTCAGGCATTAACATCAAAATATCCGCAAAGTCCAGCAGTATGGATGTTAAAAGGCGGCTTATATTCACAGCAGGATAAGATGGCTGATGCCGTAGATGCATACGAAAAATCACTGGAATATAACAAAGGTAAAGATTCCGAGATCATTTTCAGAATTGCTTACGGGGCATTAAGTACAGCATATTTCAGAATGAACGTCTATGATAAAGCATCTGATTTCGGTAAGAGGTACATTTCATATCTCACAAAAGATGAAAATATGAATAACCGCCTGTACAGCATAGGTGTATCACTGGAATTCATGGGTGACAGAAATGCAGCAATGGATTACTACAGAAAAGCAAGGACTGATTTTAAGGAAGAAAATGAATGGGAAAAATTCTGGCTAAGAAAGCTTAAAGAACGTGAAGCATCTCCAATTACACAAACCGATTCATTGCTTATTGTAGCAGATAATAACCGTGCAGTAGGTAAATTGACAGAGGCAATTAAAGATTACAATACATTGATTTCAGCACAGGGTGTAAATTATAGTGATGATATAAAAACGCAGATAAACCAGGGGCTGGGACAGGTTTATTATAAACAGAAAGATTATAATAAAGCTATAGAGCAGTTCAAACTTAATACTTCACTTAACCCGCAAAATGAAAAATGGCTTGTGCCTGAAGCATATTTCCAGATTGGAAGATGTTATTTAAAGCTTGGCAACAGATCAGAAGCACAGAAATATTTTGATAAAGCACTGGATATGGATTACGATTATGATTTCAAGGATTCAATGGATGGCAAAATTAAAAATGAGCTTACAAAAAATAATTGAACTTTTTTACTGAAATAAAAGAAGGTATTATTATTTCCCTGAACTCTATCAGGGCAAATAAGGTACGGTCATTTCTTGCAACTCTTGGTATTGTAATAGGCATTATGACTGTTACTACTCTGCAGACCGCAATTGAAGGCATTAACCGCGCATTTGAAAAAAGCATTTCTGCAGTAGGTGCTGATGTTTTATACATACAAAAGTTTGAGTGGTTCGGCAAAGATGACTGGGAAGTATACAGGAACAGGCGTGATATTACCTGGCAGGAATACGAAAATTTTGCTGCTAATATGAACGGCGCTGAGTCAGTTTGTCCAACTGTAGGCTCACAGGCACTGGTTAATTACCAGGATTTTACAAGTGAGAATATACCTGTATTCGGAACAACAGAAGAATACCAGAAAACACTTGGCCTTGATGTTGATGACGGCAGGTTTTTCACTAAGCGTGAATCTGATGGCGGCTGGGGCGTTTGCGTTATAGGTTATGATATCAAGGAATCATTTTTCCAGAGTATCGATCCGATTGGTAAAGTTATACAGATAAACGGCCACAATTTTAAGATTATAGGTACATATGCTAAAATGGGAAGCATGCTGGGATTATTCAGTCTTGATAACCGTATTATAATTCCAATAAATAAATTCTTCAAAATTTTCGGCACAAAGCGTTCATTAACAATAAATGTAAAAGCCTCTACAGTTGATGCGCTTGATGATACCAAGGAGGAAGTCCGCTCAGTAATGAAACGTGCAAGGAGAATTCCGATTGGCGGCAAAGATGATTTTGGTATTAACCAGCAGGAAGCGTTCAAGCAGACATATGAATCATTGACCGGACTGATAAAAACCATAGGTACAGCAATTACATTGCTTTCGCTCATTGTTGGATCAATTGGTATTGCAAACATTATGTTTGTAAGTGTAAAGGAAAGAACAAAGGAAATCGGAATACGTAAGGCAATAGGTGCCAAGCGAGTTACAATAATGCTTCAATTTTTGATAGAAGCAGTTACCATTTGTGTAGTCGGCGGATTGATAGGTCTTTTAATAGCATTGCCAATTAGTTTTATTATAAATGCTTTTTTACTGCCTACTGCTATGCCGTTATGGGTAGTTGTTCTTGCATTGGGAATTTCTGCATTTGCGGGGATTGTTGCAGGCTTCTTCCCTGCTCTATCAG
>CAZOAP010000091.1:11563-11966 GCA_964577645.1 uncultured Ignavibacteriales bacterium | reverse complement strand
AGCTTGACCAGTCTCAAACATCCATATCAAACGGTCAGATAAATCTAAGAGGCGGCAGGGATGTGGAAAAGGTTACAGAAAATGCGCCTAAGACAGAAGACAGGAAAATGAAAGAAACAACTGACGGCTTTTATGATAAAGATGATGAATCAGGTATTGTAACTCTTGGTAATAAAAAAGGTGATTTTGTTGAAGCTGAAACCAGGAGCGATTTCCGTGATGCTATTTACTGGAATCCAACAGTGATAACTGATGCTAATGGTTATGCAAATGTAAATATTCAGTATCCTGATAACCTTACTTCGTGGACAATAACATCAAGGGTCATAACCGGTGATACTAAAGTTGGACAGCAGGTAAATACTATAATTACACGCAAAGATCTGCTTGTAAGGATGGAAAC
>CAZOAP010000091.1:0-11553 GCA_964577645.1 uncultured Ignavibacteriales bacterium | reverse complement strand
GAAGTTGTTATCTCAACAATTGTGCACAATTACCTTGAGACAGAAAAATCAACAAGGGTCAGCCTTAAAGCTGAAAATGTTGAGATACTTGGTGATACAAATGCACAGTTAATTACTATGGGAAAGAACGAAGAGAAACGTATTGACTGGAAGATAAAAGTAACCAATCCAAACGGATTTGCAAAATTGACTGCCTCAGCACTCACAAACGAAGAATCAGACGCAGTTGAAATGAAAATTCCGTTGCAGCCGCACGGCTTGCAGCTTGCAAATTACCAGTCAATGGATATTTCTGACCCCGAAAAATCAGATTATAAATTTGTTACTATACCTGATTATACAGACCTCAGAAGCACTAAGCTAACGCTTAACGTTGCGCCATCACTGGCTGCAACAATGCTTGGCGCGCTTGATGAGCTCGTAGGCTATCCGTACGGATGTGTTGAGCAGACAATGTCACGATTCCTGCCAACAGTGATAGTTGCTAATGCATTTAAAGATCTTAATGCACCAATAAGCGAAGCTACACAAAAAGACCTGCCCAAGATGGTTGAAGCGGGATATAACAGGCTGTACTCAATGCAGCATTATGATGGCGGCTGGGGCTGGTGGACAAATGACGAGACCCATCCTTTTATGACATCATATGTTGTATACGGCTTAACACTGGGTGAAAAAGTAGGTTATTCTGTAAGGAAAGATGTTTTAAGCAAAGGCATTACATCGATTAAAACTCAGCTTAAAAATAAAGATATCGAAGCTACAACACGGGCTTACATGCTTTATGCTTTATCATATGCTGAAAATAAAGATACAAAGCTGTTTGAAGAGCAGTTCCAGCTGCTCAGCGAAACTGAAATGAATGATTACTCAATTGCGCTGCTATCTATGGCTGCAAGGAATGTTGGCAATACAGCAGCTGCTGATAAATATTCCAAAATGCTAGTATCACACGCTCAGGATATGGGTGAATCAGGCTCATACTGGGGCGGCAAAACCTGGCATTACTCATGGCAGGATGATAAAGTGCAGACAACTGCAATGGCTGTAAAAGCATTATTACTTGATCCTGTAAGCTTAAAGGATAACCCGGAATTAATGAATAAAGCTATCCGCTGGCTTATGCAGCAGCGTCAGGGCGGCGGCTGGTGGAATACACAGTCAACTGCGTTCATTATCTATGCTATGGTTGATTATCTTAAAACATCAAAAGAGCTTGAACCTGATTACAGTGTAAAGATATCGGTCAATGGTGAGCAGATACTGGATAAACATATGTCGAAAGCCGATGTGTTTGAAAAAGATCTTAAGTTCGTTATTGACGGCTCAAAACTTAAGGTCGGACAGAATGATATTAAAATAGAAAAATCCGGCGCAGGGAAGGTCTATGTATCCAGCGACTTAAGGTATTACACCAATGAATCAGTAATCCAGCCCCGGGAGAACGGCTTCAGGGTACACAAGGAATACTTTAAGCTTGAAAAATATACAAAGTATAATGATGATAAGATAATTTATCAGAAGAGATATTTTAACGGGCAGGTTACTTCAGGGGATGAGATACTTGTTAAGGTAAGAGTAGAAGCAAAGGATAAAGACCTGCAGTACTTTATGCTGGAAGATCCCATACCTGCAGGATGCGAAGTGGTAAAAGATGACTGGGCGTATAATATTGAAGATGAAAAAGATTACACAGGGTATGATTATTACTGGTGGAGATGGTGGTATGCTGATAAGGATATCCGCGATAACCGCGTTACTTTCTTTGCAACATACCTGTATGGTGATGTATATGAATTCACCTACATTCTGCATGCGCAGATACCGGGCAAGTATAATGTCATCCCCGCAACCGGAATGCTGATGTACTATCCCGATGTAAGAGGCTCAAGCGAAGAGATAAAAATGGAAATTGTTGATAAATAAAATTCTCATAATCATCCGATGACTTCAGTTCATCGGATGATTATTTTTTATAGTATTTACTAAATCTAATTAAAAACAGAGCCAATAATGGCTCTGTTTTTTTTATAAATTTAAAACTTTATTGAATAATTCAGCATAATCAAAGGAAAAGGAAATTTATCACCTCCAAATGATATTAAAGATTTTATTCCAATTCCAATGTAACTATTCCCAAACATTTTTTGGTCTAACCTTACTGAAAATAATGGTAAAATGCTTTTATTGAAGTAAGCACCGCCAAACCCGACCTGAATTATTGTTTTTTCTGAAGGTTTGAATTTATAATATGATATAAGGTTAATTGAAACCTTTGTTGCAGATCTGTTTCTTCCAAAGTAAATATCAGTTCCGGTGGATACACTTGCATTTTCCGTCAGGTCCCATGTTATATCAGGTGATAGAATAAAGCTTGTTTCATAAACAGATGAACCTGCACCAAGGCTTAGAGTAATCCCCGGAATATTTTCTTTATTTTTGCCGCCAATAGAATCTGCGGGTGAAATATTGAGCGATTGTTTTGAGATGGTACCGGAGGATTGTATGAAAATGATACTAATGATGATGATTTTCAGGTAGTTTATCATATGATATATATTAAAGTTTATTATCATTTTACCGGAATGTTTTATTACCGTTATAAAGATCATTATTCTGCATGATCTGTATCCCTGTTAATATTAATAACCGGTATACCAATAAAATTAAATACATATAATATAAGTTCCGGATAGGTCAGGTAAAGATTTCTGAATATATCCCTTGACAAGTAACCATTTGGTTACGTATATTTGTAACCAAAGGGTTACGTATAAATTAAAAATAAAAAACATGAATCCAGAACCGTTAATCAAAGAAGTTACAATAAACGCTCCCGCAGCAAAGGTATGGCAGGCAATCACTGATAAGGATAAAATGAAAGAATGGTACTTTGATCTTGCTGAGTTCAGGCCGGAAGTCGGCTTTGAATTCAGCTTTGAAGCAGGGGATAAGGATAAAAGCTACCTGCACCTGTGCAAGGTCACAGAAGTGATAGAAGGCAGAAAGATTGTGTATTCCTGGCGCTATGACGGGTACGAAGGCAAATCATTTGTTGCATGGGAATTGTTTGATGAAGGCGGTAAAACAAGGTTGGTATTGACCCATAGCGGACTCGAAACCTTCCCTGAATCAAACCCGGATCTTGCAAGAAAGAATTTCGAAACGGGATGGAATGAAATAATCGGCAAATCACTTATCAATTATCTGGAAAATAAACAATAACACCTAATAATATGAGTAATGCTAACAGTGTATTTAATGCGCTTGCGGATGAAAGCCGCAGGCGTATAATAATAATGCTTGCCGGGGAAAGCATGAATGTAAATGCTATTGCAGGTAAGTTTAAAATCTCAAGACCCGCAATATCAAAACATTTGCGGATACTTGAGCACTCAAAGCTTGTAAAACAGGAAAAAGAGGGCAGGGAGCGGTTTTACAGCTTTAATCCTAAGCAAATGGCAGTTGTTTTTGACTGGCTCAAGTTCTACGATAAATTCTGGGATAAAAAGCTGAATGCCCTGAAAAAATATATTGAAAATAATTGAATATTATACTCTCTCTCATTATCAGGATTTGATTATAACAGCAATTCTATAAATATTTAAAGATATTAATTTACCTTACATCATAAAGCTGTATGATATTTATCCCATATAAATTTTAAACATAATATTTTCCCTTTAACAGATTTCACCTTAAAATTATATTTGCATGTATACTGTAACTACAAACAGTTTATCATAAATATACGTGATGAAATTTGCTGTATCCATATTGCTTTCAACACTGTTATTTTTCAACTCAAGCCTCTTTACAATAATCTACTCAGTAAAAGTAATTGAGCTTTCTTTCATTTCGTCCTTTAAGATAAGATTAATTGAAGAAAATATTGAAAACGAGAATTTCAATTATGAAGGTGTGCAGCTTATTAAGCTTCCCGCAAAGAACCCCGGTCACCCAAACATTAAATGGATAAAAGAGAACGAGTTTACGCTTAACGGCAGGTATTGTGATGTCATAAGCAGAAGGTTACAGAATGACACTGTTTATATATTCTATATTAATGACCATGAAGAAGATGAGTTAAATAATACAGCTATAGCGCATTACCAAAATGAAGATGGCAAACAGCCCGAAATGAAATATTTTAACATTCTTTTTTCATTTCTTTCCAATGCAATTGGTTCCTCCTATACTGATCTTTATGCGCCATCATTCAGCACAACATATATTAATTACCCGTTACCGGATCTGAATAATATCAGTTCAGATATACCTTCGCCGCCTCCCCGTAATATTTCCTGATCATATAAAACATTTATCGCAGTCGGTTAACATTAAAATTGAAATAATGCAAACCGCAGTATTCAGCATTTCTATGACTGAATATCAATTATTGATTTTGTGAAAGTTCAGGAAATTAAATACTAAAATTATGAAAAATATTACAAAGATCTTTATAATAAGTGTTATTATTCTGTTTACTGCTATATTAATGCCCGCGTTAAACTCGCAGACAGTTAAGGATACAGCAGAATATACTTACCCTTTTGATATACTTATCACTGCACCAAGGATAAGCCTGCAGTTAAAACAAAGTCCGTTTGGAACATCTATTATCAATCAGGATGTATTGAACACTTCACCACGTTCTATCAGTGTAGATGAACCGTTAAAGCTTGTTCCCGGGCTTAAGATCGATAACCAGGCTGATGGTGAACGCGTGCATTTATCTATCAGGGGACAGGGGATACTTTCAGAGCGCGGTATTCGCGGTATTAAAGTACTGCTTGATGGTATTCCGCTTAACGACCCGACCGGCTTTACACCCGATTTCTATGATGTTGACTGGCCGGGAGTTGAAAAAATTGAAGTACTCCGCGGACCCGCTGCATCATTATACGGCGGAAGCTCTTCATCAGGTATTATTAATATTATGACAGGAAATATCATACAAAATCCGGTTGGCGGAAAAGTATTCCTTTCATCAGGTACTTTTAATACATGGAAAGCTTTCGGAAAAGTAGGTACAGGGTTCAAGCAGGGTAATGCATTCGTTTCATTTTCAAAGGAAATGGGTGACGGCTACCGTGTACACACTCACTATTGGGCAGATAAAATATGGAGCAAGCTGAACTGGAACGTGACAAAGAATGTTTACCTGCAGCCGGTATTTGGATATATAAACTTCTATAATGAAAACGCTGAAGGCTTAAACCGCCAGCAGGTTTCTGAAAATCCTCGGCAGCCTAACGGTGATGCTATACCGAAACATGAATATATCCAGACAAGCAGGTTCACAGGCGGCTTAAAAGGTGATATTACCATAAACAAAAATCAGCAGGTATCTTTTACCGGATTTATAAGAGCTACAAAATATTCTGAGTCAGTGCCAAGCCAGGTTATTACCAGGAAAATGACAGCCCCCGGCGGCACATTACAGTATTACCTTAAATTGCCAGGTAAATCATTTACCAACCATATCAGCTTTGGCGGTGATTTCCAGTACCAGGAAATTGAAGGAAGCTCCAAAGCAAATCTCGGCGGTTCCATCGAAGGGCCTGATTTCCTTTCAGACTATACGGTAAAACAAACTGGTATGGGAGCATTTTTGCTCGATAGGCTTGAGTTTGCCAAAGAGTGGTCAGCTATGTTCTGCGTAAGGTATGACCAGATCAAAAATGAGATGACCGATAAGCTGAAAAATCCGGTTGATCTCTCAGGTGATAAGAACTTTAACCGTGCCACAGGCAGGGTTGGATTGACATATACACCGGTAAAGAATATGAATATTTATGCCAACTGGGGCATGGGATTCCTGCCTCCTGCAACTGAAGAGCTTATTGCAAATCCCAATGCATTCGGCGGTTTTAACCAGAACCTGACATTTGCACAGTCACAGGGTCCCGAGCTTGGTATACGCAGCTTTATCGGCAAAAAATTATATTTTGATCTTGCAGGATTCTACCTGGAAACCAAGGATGATTTCGATCGTTTCAGGGTTTCAACAAGACCGTATGAAACATTCTATATTAACGCCGGCCAAAGCCGCAGGATAGGCGCTGAGCTGTTTGCAAAAATAACTCCTTGTGAACGAATCAATTTCCAGTTTGCATATACATATAATAACTTTGTGTATACAAATACTGATCCTATCAAAATTATAATGGATGATACAACTATTCATAAATTCATTGAAAAGGATAACTTCCTGCCAAACTCACCCGAGCACCAGTTAATGGCTGATCTTGATATAATGTTGTTACACGGACTCAACTTTGGCATAACAAGCGAAACATACAGCAGAAGCTATATCGATGGTGCTAATCTGATGGATGAATCTGTCGGCGGATATACGCTGTGGGGTGCAAGGCTGACCTATAAAACCGTTGTTGCTCATGCAAACACAGAAGTATCAGTGAACGCTAGGAATATCTTCAGCAAATCATACATTGCATTTACTGAACCTGACCCGGGAGGAAACTCATACCAGCCAGGTACACCACTAGAAGTATTCTTAAATGTAAGGATTGGTTTTTAGCTTTATTAAATAGTATCCACCCTTGTTTTCAAAGGGGGAGAATTTCGTACAATGCAGAGTCTCCTGTAAAGGGACTCTGCATTTTTATTATTATTCATTATTCCCCTCTGGAGAGGGGTGGATTCTCCGAAGGAGAAGACGGGGTGTGTTAATAATATATATCTTCATTGATTGCAATAACTGAACAAGTTGTATTGTCATAAATCATAATGAATTAACTGACATTCACTTCTTCGGCTCAAGCCCCGTATTACCAGTATCCAGCACAAATTTCCATTTCCCGTCCGCATCAAGCTTCCAAATTGAGACATATGTGCCAACCCTAGTCTGCTCAGCACCTGCTTCATCTTTGAATACCAGAGAATACGTTCCGTAAGTATAACCAAGCTCACCTGAAATACTTATATCAGCATATAACGGCTTCCATGTTAACTGAAAATTAGAATCACCTTCTTCCAGAAATTTCTTCACAGCCTCATAACCAGCTATTGGCATAGTAAAGGGTCTAAGCAGCACACCATCACTTGCAGCGTATGTTAAAAAAGCTTCCTTAACGCCTTTTTCTTTTGAAAGATCTGAAAAATCCGTATCAGCTTTTTTGAGAGCATCTTTTCCGTTTTGTATATCCATCTGAGAATATGAATTTAAACAATAGAGGGCCGTAGATAAAATAATATATTTTATCATGGTTTATGGTTTATTTATATAGTTAGACAGTTATTGCAAGGGGGCTGTGACAGTTTTAATGAGTAATTAATAATTAGTAATGAGTAATATGTAATAAACAGCACTATTTTACTATTTCATTATTTCGCTATTTATCTACCTCACTATACTGCTATCTGTAATTTGCTGCTGCTGCAATTGTGCTTTTCTTTTAATATTTGATACAAAAAATAAAGCCGGTATATCAAAAATAAAGCTGATACCTATTATGAATAAAATGAAAGATGTTTCGTGATTTTCTGTGAAACTTTTCATTTCTGAACGGTTAGGATCTGCAGGATAGTAATAAACATCATATAACTCGTTTAGTTTATAGTCCAGCTCATCTTCGCCTGCATCGTAATTTTCAACGTAGTAGAATTGTTTGTAAGCTCCATTGATATCTTTTAATGTCAGTATTGCTTTGCCTTTATACGGCTCATCAATATTAACAACCCTGCATTTTATCAGCTTGCACTCGTCCAAAAAAGCAGATTCTTTTACGTAAAAGTAAACTCCGATAATTATCAATCCTGAACACACTATGCCAAGTATCGCCGCAATTATCTTTGTTTTTCCTGAATTAAACATATTTAATACAACACTATGAAGTTAACTTAATAGAATTAAACCTGTATTTCTATAATCCTTTAACTTTATAACCTTATAACCTTCTACCCTGTTATGACCTCATCTTTTATGCCGTACTGCTGTTTTGCCAGCTGTTGTTTCCTTGTCTTGGCTGATACCATCAATAGGATAGGGAAGTCCATCATTAATGCAAAGCCTACTATCAGCAAAATGAAAGATGTTAAATGATTATTGAAAAATCCCTTTATCTCCGATTTCGGGATATCCTTTTCATACAAATACACTTCTACTATCTCATTTTCATTATAGCCAAGCTCTTCATCTGAGGGGTCATACTCAATTACCAGCGTGAACGGTTTATAATTGCCGTTCACTTCAGTGAAAGTCAGCACAGGCTTGCCGAGCCTTTTCTCCTCAATTGATGTGATCTTACACGTAATAAGCTTACATTCATTTAAAAATTTATCTTCCTTCTGGTAGAAATATACGCCCAGAATTACCAGCACCATTGAAGCTGTAAGCATGAAAAATGCGATGTATTTAAGTATTACGGGACTCTTATTTTCTGTCATACTTTTACTTTCCCTGCTCTTTCAGTTTCAGTAATTTCCTGCTTTGATGCCATTTTCATAAGTATTGGTGAGGCAACCAGCGAACATATGCCGATAAATCCGAATATTGCCGGTATCATTATATCACCGCCAAGCGAATCTTTGGATAAAAAGAAGATCACAGCAAGGGCCAGGAAAATTGTGGCTGAAAGCATTTCAAGCAGCGCAAATATTTTCAGGAATTTTGATTTTGGCATTTACAAATATATTAAAATTTAAAATAATAAGAGGTATTAAAAAAATTTATTTCTCTTCCACCCCTTATACTTTGTCCGCTTTACAGGGGAGTTTGCAAAAATTACTGAAAATTCTTCTTCAGTAATGGCATTAAGATCTTCTTTTGTCGCGCTGAGCGTAGTCGAAGCGCTTCCTTCCGGTGTAGATTGCTTATTGACAGGCACTTCGACTCCGCTCAGTGCGACATTAGGAAAAAATCCCTTTTCCTCCGTAACATGGTTATACTTTGGCGAGTTAAACGGACACACATCCTGGCATACATCACAGCCAAATATCCAGCCGTCTAAATCTATTTCAGGCGGTATATCACCCCTGTTCTCGATCGTCTGATACGATATACACTTATTGGCATCAACAACATATTCGCTTACAATAGCACCTGTTGGACATGCCGACATACACAGCGTACAGCTTCCGCACATATCTTCTATTGGTGTATCGTATAATTCAAAATCTATATTTGTAATGATCTCACAAAGGAAAAACCATGAGCCGTATTCCGGACTAATGATATTTGTATGCTTACCCATCCACCCAATACCCGCTTTTTGTGCCCACACTTTATCCATCACAGGCCCGTCATCCACATAAGCACGGCATAAGACCCCCTCAAGAAAATTTTCGTGGACATTTTCGAAGTCCCGCCTTAGCGGGACGGCATTGTTATGGGAGGTCCTGCATATAATTTCGCTCAGCTCCTTCAGCTTCTTTTTCAATATCTTATGATAATCCTTACCCCACGCATACCGTGAAATTTTAGGCTTTGTTTCATCATGCTCAAACGGTGTGTAGTAATTGTATGCAAGGGATATTATGCTTTTTGCCTTAGGCATTATCTGCCTCAGGTCTTTTCGCTTATCGAATCCTTTCTCAATCCATGCCATATCAGCATGTTTGCCATCATCCAGCCACTTTCTAAGCTTAGCTGATTCTTCCTCAAGCACCTCATACCGGGCAAAGCCAATCTTAAAAAAGCCAAGCTCTTTTGCCTTTGCGGTAATGGTGTTCTTTATATTTTGTGTGGTGATGTTCATTAAACTAACATCCCCGCAATTGCGGGGATATATGCAAATATACTAATTATTTCTTAAAGCAACTTCAGCACCCTACGGTTTTGGCGGCGGGGGAGCGATCTTTATCGAGCGTACAACTGCATCAACCATTGTCTGGTATTTTTCCATCATAGCCTGTGATGCATAATCAACATTTACCTGGATGTTCTTCAATCCTGTCGGATCAGTGAACAGGTAATACTTCGTTGTGAATTTCTTCCCGCTGGATTTTATCGGGTCAGTTACATAGCCCGCTGTTAACGTATCATCCATCTGGAAAGGATTCTTATACGTAGCCTTATTATATGCGCTGTGCTGCGGGTCATCTATCAGTAAGAAAATATTAACAGCACCCGGGTCACTGCTCAGTGAATCAGTTGCGATAATTACACCATTGAATTCTTTCTGGTTCAGGTTCACCTGCCGGTTATCAAGCAGCTTCCAGCCTTTTGGGAACCACAGCTTCAGACCGATCTCATTCTGGTCATATGTCGATTTAAGTGAGTCAGGTACCTGTATCCTGTTTGTATCACGCAGGGTCTTTGTTAAGTTTGAATCATTCTTAACCTTATTCGTATCATTATTCTTAACAAGATTTGTATCCGGCGGTGTATTATTATCCTTCGGACGGTTTATCTTGGGTGTAATTGTTTTCTTCTGGATATTTGGCCTGATATTTTTGGTGTTATCTTTAATATCCTTTTCATCTTGTAGCTGCTTTTCTTCCTCTTCTTTTATCTTGTCAATATCCGGCGGATCAAACTTCGGCATTTCAAGATCTTCAACCACAACTATACGCTGGTTATTTTCAGGATTTACCTCTTCATCTTTTGGAACAAAGAACTGGTACAAAATAAAAAGTAAAAAGAAGTGAAATATAATTGAGCCAATAAGCCCTTTTCTTGTATTGGGCTGGTATATTTTTTTGAGTATAAGGAAATCCGTGCCCGGCTTTGTGCTTAGATTATAAATTTCATCAGGCGTAAGCTCATGCGGCTCAGCAGGTGCTGTTTCAAATATCACAGGCTTTAAATGCTCCTGTGCATTTATTGATACTTCCTCAGTTTTTTCTGTAACGGGCTTTGCTGTATTGTTGCTTTTACTTACTTCGTCTTCAAGCTCTTTGGTTGTTACCTTTTCGATTGTTTCAATACCAAGATCAGGCTTGCCAACAATTTCTGTTTTCTCGCCTGTCTTAAGCTCAATTAAAGTAACAGGCTTTTCAAAAGAATAATCCTTCTTTGAACGGAACTCAGAGCATATAGCTATAGTAATATCAGCAAAACGGCTTTCAACAACCACGTTTGGATGGTTGCAGGTATTGCGTATTGCACCCTGTTCATTTGAGCTGTTAAATACACAGTCAATATTGATGCATCTCAAAAATTTGCCATTTTGCGGTGTTTTTGAGCTTTTTTCTGTATTATTTGGTATTTCGCTGTCTTTCAAATAAAGCTGTTTACTATTTAAATCATTAAATGCTTAATTATGTTTCACAAATTTATCTTAAACATAATTAATAATTTAGTCAAAATTTTGGGAAAATCAAACCGTGGATTCCTGTATTTTTTTCTTCCTCATAATTACACTGCTTGTTATCAGCAGCAGCACACCTCCCAGGAAATTTGAAATTACCACAAGGAATAATGCTGTCCGAAGATCTGTCGCATCAGATACTTTCCCGATAAGTGCAGGTGCAGGTGTTGAGCCTATCAAATGCACTGTGAATAAATAGAATGCAAATGCAGTTGCCTTCAGCGCGCCGGGTACAATATCCTGTATCAGTGCGACCATGGGATCGTAATAAAATGTC
>CAZOAP010000090.1:0-12104 GCA_964577645.1 uncultured Ignavibacteriales bacterium | reverse complement strand
GATTTCAAATCCGCCTTTATTGAAAGCAAATTTATTCATACCAAGTGATAGTACCTATGGCGGCGGCGGATATTTTATAGATGAAAAGAATTTATATATAGCAGGCATCCCGCATGTTAAGAAAGAATTAATCAAAGGTATCAGCGAAGGTAAAAATTACGGTAATTATAAGATCACATATGATGATAAGTATAACGATGGCAGATGGGATTCACATAAGTACGGCTGGGAAGTAACATCAAAAAATAAATACGGCTATCCTGTTGCCTGGCTAAAAGCAGAAGGTGCAGTTTGTGTGGTAAAATCAGTAAAGAAAAACACGATGAAAGACGGTGAATTTTCTATGCATGAATTCATATTGCAGGATGAAAACGGAAAAATTATAGAATACGGCGATACGATCAACTGGGCTGATTTTGATAATTACGGAAGGCTGATAATTGCATCCGGCAGCAGGATCAAAATATATAAAAACATTTCTCAGCTAAAGCAGAACAGATGTGCTGAGTATGACCTTGAAGAAATAATATGAAAAATTATTTCTTTGTGATGTAGTGAGACATTCTTGACATTTTTTTTGCAAATGCGCGCTGGCCAGAAACTTTTTTAGAGCCGTCGAGTCCGATTGAATTAAATCCCGTAATACCTGTTTTGTTAGTCTGCAATGCAGCCTTATTTTTATCCTCAGTTTTATCTTTTACAAACTTTTCCATTGCTGATTCTTCAGTATCGGTTTCTTTATTGATATGTTCTTTTTCACCGTTTTTACTGCCTGGTGCTGATTTTTTATTGTTCAGTTTCATTGTATTTTGTGTTATAATTAATTTTTCGGTAAACCGGATGTGACTTACTGCAGTAATATACAGAGATAATATTCAGTAAACTAATATGGTTTTATAGTATTATCGTAAAACAATAAAATTCATTGATAATATTATATGTATTAATTAATTTAAATGAATTTAAATTTTTCTGATATGGCGAATACTTACACACAAATCCATATACAATGTGTTTTTGCAGTACAGAACCGTGATTGTATAATACGCAATGTATGGAAAGATGAGTTGTATAAATATATAAGCGGTGTCATCCAAAATAACGGACATAAAATCCTTGCAATAAACGGAATGCCCGATCATGTACATGTTTTTTTCGGCATGAGGCCGGTTCAATCATTATCTGATCTCATGCAGGATGTGAAAGGAGATTCATCAAGGTGGATTAATGAGAAGGGATTTGTGAAAACAAAGTTTTCGTGGCAGGAAGGATATGGCGCGTTTTCATACAGTAAGTCACATGTTAACAATGTAATCAGTTATATCCGCAACCAGGAAGAACATCATCGTAAGAAAACTTTCATCGAAGAGTATAATGAGCTTTTAGAAAAGTTTGAGGTTGAGTATGACCAAAGGTATATTTTTAAGCCAGTTGAATACGATATAGAATAGTTTTATTTATCCCGTCCCATACGGGACGGTTGTATGTAGTGGCATAGTTTTTTTACCCATATATTGTCCCTAACGGGACATTTTTTAAAAGCGATTTACAGATACTAATAACATTAGTGCCGTCAGGCACGAAATATGGGTAGAAAAATGTGATAGGTCATGATTATTCCGTCCCGTACGGGACGGAACATTGTTCGTATATGTTTAGCTACCAATATTATATCCCTACGGGATATGATACAATTGAGGTTGTATTAGCAAAAAAATAATCCAATATTTATTTTCAAAAATTGATAATTTCTGTGCCGTCAGGCACGTAATATTGGTAGAAAAATGTGATATTTCATAAATATCCCGTCCCGTACGCGACGGTTGTATGTGGTAGCATAGTTTTTTTACCCATATATTGTCCCTAACGGGACATTTATTTTAGAAAACAATCTATAGATAAGCGTAAAACATTAGTGCCGTCAGGCACGAAATATGGGTAGAAAAATGTGATAGGTCATGATTATCCCGTCTCGTATGGGACGGAATATTAAACAATATTCTATAACTACCTATATTTTATCCCTACGGGATATTAAATTTATATAGAATAAAAAAAGACGATCCGCATGGACCGTCCTTTACAAATTAATTCTTAATTTCGATAGAAAATAAAAAAACCTTACGCTGCTTTTACATCTTTTGTCGGCCAGCTTTCAGGGTACAATAAACATTTCACTTCATGGCTTGACTGGTTGAGCGATCTTAAAAGCGGCCTTACATGCTCACACTCGCCTTTGATAATTTTTGGACACCTTGGATGGAAATAACAGCCTGATGGTACATTTGCAGGTGATGGTACATCGCCTGTTAAGATTATCCTCTTGCGTTTCTGTTTCGGGTCAGGTATCGGAACAGCAGAAAGCAATGCTTCTGAATACGGATGTTTTGTATTTGCATAAAGCTCTTTGCAGTCAGAGATCTCTACGATCTGTCCAAGATACATAACTGCAACTCTATCGCTGATATGCTCAACAACAGAAAGATCATGTGAAATGAATAAATATGTCAGTCCCATTTCCTTCTGCAGGTCCTGCAGCAGGTTAATGATCTGTGATTGAATTGATACATCAAGCGCTGAAACAGGTTCATCGCACACAATGAATTTTGGCTCAACCGAAAGCGCTCTTGCAATTCCGATTCTCTGCCTCTGCCCGCCGGAAAATTCATGGGGATATCTTCTTGCATGAAGCTTTGAGAGTCCCACTTTTTCAAGCAGGTCCATTACCATTTTCTCGGCTTTTTCGCCTTCAGCAATTTCGTGGTATTTTAAGATCTCAGTTATCATACCTCCAACAGTCATTCTTGGATTAAGCGATGAATACGGGTCCTGGAAAATTATCTGCATATCCTTGCGCAGCTTTTTCAGGTCATTTGCATCCATAGTAGTAACATCCTGGCCCTCAAATTCTACCCTTCCGCCTGTGGGCTCAATAAGCCTTAACAGTGTTCTGCCAATCGTTGTTTTTCCGCAGCCTGACTCGCCAACAAGTCCAAGTGTTTCACCCTTATTAATGACAAAAGAAACATCATCAACGGCTTTAACGTATCCAACGGTTTTTGAGAGCAGACCCTTTTTAATAGGGAAATATTTTTTGAGGTTCTCTACTTTCAGCAGAATTTCTGACATAATTTTATCGGTTGCTTAGTTGAAAAATTTAATAAATATTACCAAATATATGTTTAATAGGCAAAAATTTCAATGTTAATATGAAAATATAATTTTTGGGTTATTGTTGTAATTATACGCTATTATAGTGTACGTGCGACTCCTATGGAGTCGAAAATTTAAGGATTAACAATGTTATAAATGTTTGACTCCTACGGAGTCCATGGAAATTTCCATTCCCATGCCGGAGCTTGTCCGTAGGATTCCTAGTGAATGAACGAGTGTGAATATGATTGAGACCCTCACCCCCAGCCCCTCTCCCAAAGTGTGAGGGGAGAGCTTTTTTTTGAAAAACATTATAAGTGATATCCAGTTTATAATAAAGATTACAATATAAATATCCGGTGTAAATCGGAAGAAAGATTAAAGAGTTATCTTGACACCGTAGGTGTCATACATTTATAGAAAAGATTGATATAAAATAAACGACTCCGTAGGAGTTGCACAATATAAAAACAATTTATATTTTCATTCAGGAAGTTAATATACATGATATAGCATAAATTGCGGCGGTTTCGCTGCGGTATTTACGGGGACCCAGGTCGAGGATCTTAAATCCATTATTTACTGCAAATTCAGCTTCGGCCGGTGTAAAACCGCCTTCTGGACCGATAAAAAGATCAACTGAATTACCGCCTGTGGAAATTTCATTAATACCTGTTCTGCCCGGAAGATCTTTTTCATCAGCTATAAATTTCAGGTCACCTTTAGAGCTTAATATTGCATCAGAAAAATTTTCAGGTTCTATTACTCTTGGTAAAAAACATCGCTGTGATTGTTTCATAGCAGAAAGGGCAATCATCTGCCAGCGCTCAGTTTTATTTGTGGTTTTGTTTACTGTATTTTCTGTGATAATTGTATGTATTGAGTGTACACCAAGCTCAACAGCTTTTTCAATTGAAAATTCAAGCCTGTCAGGATTTTTAATAAGGCTTTGGTATAAATTTATTTTAACTGATGGTTCATTCAGGTTTTTCAGGGTTTCTGTAATGCTGCATTCTATAAGCTGTTTGTTAACTGCAGAAATTTTGGTTTTGTATAAATTTCCCAGCCCGTCTGTGACATAGATCTCTTCACCCGTCTGTTTGCGCAGTACCCTTGCCAGATGTTTGGCCTCATCATCAACTATTGTGAGCGATGATGAAGATATATACTGCTTAGGTGTGTAGTAATATTCCATTTGCTAAAATTTAGCCGATAAGCTGAAGTTAACCTGGCCCACAGTGGGTGTGCCAAGCCTGAAGACCCATTCACCCCTTACAACATAACCGAAAGGCGCAATAAAGTTCAGACCGATACCTGCGCCGGAAAGAAATCTTTTTTTGAAGATCCTTTCTTCCTTATACCAGACAGTACCAATATCATATATCACCGTAAAATATAACCCGTGCCTTATATCAAGATCTTTAACAATCGGGATTTCCTTAACTATCATCATATCTTTGCCGCGAACATAACGGGGCTTTAAAATTGGAATCCTGATCTCATTATAAACTGTGAAAATATCTTCGCCTTCGTAAGCTTTGCCTTTCCATCCGCGCACAAAATCTTCGCTGTAGCCAAGATACTCGTGGTTATACAGCGGAACTTCGCCGCCCATAGCAAGGCTTGTATAAAGCTTGGATGCCAGTGTTATGTAATAATTCTTAGAAAATGATACCGGAATGAAACTCTGGTTCTCAAAAGTAAACCTTCCGAAATTTATTTCCCTGTCCAAAAATCCGTACCTGTCATATGTAAGCCTTGAGTACAAACCTTTCGTTGCGTATTCATATATATCGCGGCTATCCCATGAGATACCTCCGCCAAGTGTTAAGTAGCGGTCAATACCATCATCTGAAAGCGTTCTGCCGGGCGCAAATGCAGTAACCCGCAGGTGGTTGAACTTAAAATTTGTGAAGACGGAAAAATTCCGCCCGAAGTACCTGCCAACTGAAAGCTCTGCCTTATACTGGATATTTTCATAATTGCTGTCATTGTATGCAATTGTATTGCTGCCGCTTTGCCTGCCAACAGCTTCAAGGCTTCTGTTGCGCTGGCGCTGCCATGCACCGCCTAAGCCCATGAACAAATGCAGCTTTTCACCTATCCACGGCACATAATAGCTTGCACTTACCGATGGATTGTAAAATACCCTGAAGCCTGCGTTCAGCCTTTCATTCCGCCCGCGGAAGTTATCCCATCTTAAATTCATGCTGAGCCACAGCTTCTTCCATTCACCTTCTTCAATTCCCGCATTGGGCAGCGGAAGTATATACCAGCGTTCCTTTACATCAACATTAAGCATAATATCTTTATCATTAACGGGGACGGGGATAATATCGACTTTTGTGAAGAGAGCAAGATTGTAAATGCTCAGCAGGTCTTTGGAATATTTTTCAAGCGTGAACTTTCCGCCTTTTTTAAGTGTCATTTCGCGCAGGATAATATCATCCTTGGTAATTTTATTACCTGTGATAACTATGCTTGAAATATGCAGGTTGAGTGAGTCAATTTTTAGCGCGTTATCATCAAACTGTTTTTGCAGTGAGTCATTTAGATCTTCATTGTAGGGGTCTGTCTGGTTCTGTGAAAAAGCAATGCAGGGGAGAGTTATCAGTAATATGAGTATATATTTCAATTGTTTGATAGTAATTACAGGTTATATTTTTTCTTAAGCTCTAAAGCCTGCGGATAGTTTGGCACAGCAAGCAGTGCAAGAGCAAGATATTTCTTTGCATCCTCCGGCCTGCCGCTTGTGATAAGATAAGATGATGAAGCTGTAAGCATCATTGCATAGCTTCGCATCAGTGTTTCGTAGTAGTAATCCTTTGGTGCAACAGGTGTGAATGCAAAATCATATAACTTATAATCATCAACCTGGTTATTGTGTACTTTATCCTTTGGCGTTAATCTAAAAAGCAATCCGTCAGGTATGCGGAGGAAGTCCTGCGCATATGGCTCATTCTTGTTCTGCTCAATTTCCCACGTGGCGTATATCCTGCGGTTTGGGTTATTTTTCACAAAGCTTGTCATCATATCCTCAAACAGCTTCATAATCTGACGTGTATCGTAGGGAATGTTATGCTCAAACTTATACAGCTCCGGCAGGAAGCGCTCAATTTCTGCACGGGAGTTATTGTAAACTTCAGGGTAGTTGTTTTCAAGGAACTTAAAGTACCAGCTTCTGCGGAGGAGCTCTTTATCTATAACAACTATATCAGGGCGTATGTTCTTCACAAAGTGGAAGTACCAGCTTGCCGATACCCAGAAATCCCACTGTGATGAAATGATGATGCTGTTAGGCTCAGCGTTTTTGAAGACATTCATTGTGAACTCTTCAATATATGTGTTTTTACTCTCATCATTGCCGGCATAGTTGGTATTTAAAGCAACAAGGCTTACAAGAACTATTACAACACCGAAAGCAATTTTCTGTACATTTGTTTTAAGGAATTCTGTCATCTGAGAGTAAATGAAAACAGCGCCAAAGCCTATCCATACAGCAAGCGTAATGTATGCTAAAAGGAAGTATGAATAAATATCGTTGATATCGTAATTTATAGAATAGAAAAGGCAGCCGAAAAATGTGAGGAATGAAAAGTAATATAAACGTGTATTGAATCTTGAAAGGAAATATATTCCTAATATAGAAAGCAGTACCAACCCCGTACCAAACTCACCCCAGAGTGAAGCGGAAAATTTTTTGAACTGGTCATTGACTATTTGTGCCGAGCCTGATATCAATAAATATCCAAGTATACATACCACTATAAAAAATATGAAATGTAGATTCTTATTTATGGTTTTCTGTTTTAACAGACCATATACTGCGAGCCCTATAGTTGTGCCCGTTAAGATCAAAAATGCTGGAATTGAGCCCTGCGCGCTGAAGATCCACACGGAGAACTGTTTACCTGTTATGTGCAAGTAAAATCTTTCAAAGTTATACGGGTTACCCCAGTTGAATGTAGGGTTCATGCCCGCGCGCAACGGCAGGTAGAGGTAGACTGAAAATCCGATGGCAAAACATATTGCCATAAATCCAAGCAGCCTGTAGAGCCTGGGTTTATCATACAGGTTTGTGTAGAAGAACAAGGTTAAGCATGCCGGCGCAAGCAGAATTGTTGTTAAATGGTTTGTGAAAGAAAGCCCGAGTAAGAATGCGAATATTAAGTAATATTTATTCTGCGTTATGAATGTACCTTGAGTGTTATTGCGTGAAGTTGTGAATATTGCCTTAAGGAAAACAAGCATTAATGTGACAAGGAAAAATACATGCAGGGGATAGACCTCAACGGAATTTGCAGCACCCCAGTATGTCTTGGAAAATGCGAGGATAAGCGAAGCAAATCCGGCGGCTGAAAATACTATTATATCAGGCAGTGAGGCTAATTTTTCTTTTACTGCCACAGCTGGTGATTTAACCTGCTTTTTGTTTTTATCAATTGCTTTAACGGGGGCTGGATCTTCGCCTTTGCCGAGGATATATTTCATAAGCAGGAAGAACATAAATATGCCAAGCGAGCAGAAAAAGGAGCTCATTAAATTGAGCCGGTAAATTTCGCTTGTGCCGATTGGCAGCATTGAAAATAAATGCCCTATTATAGTAAAGAGGGGATAGCCCGTCGGGTGGGCAATGCCAAGAGTTGTGGCAACAGCGGCCAGCTCGCCGGAATCAATAAACCACACGGTTGGAGCCAGGGTCATTAAATAGACTGTAAAAGCTATCAATGCAGCAGCTAAAGCGTATATATATTTAAGCTTTTTCATCAAAATTCTACAAATATAGTTAGATTTTAATTAATTTAAAGGGATTTAAGAATGTGGTGTTCATTTTATATGTTATTGTTGGTGTATCACTGCTAAAATATTATAATCCAAAATCAAAAGCTATAAACCGCAAAGTACGCAAAGTATGTAATGGCTTTTAATCCGTTTAGGCCAAAGGACCGGATTCTTGTCTGCCCCGGCAGATGCCTCAGCATGTGGTGGCATTTGCTTTGTAAACTCACAAACTAAACCCCCGACGATGATTAACGGATTTTAAAATTATGGATTAATTTTGATTTATAAAAATCCTAAGGCTCTAACTCCCCCCTTCGCAGAAGATGAAGGGGGGATATTATTGCCATAGCGGTATGACATGTGATTTTGTTGTTGGTGAACTTAACTCAGAAACGAGTCATGAAATCAAGTCAATCGCTTCGCTAAACCTTTCCTCCTTCAACTCGGCAAGGCGTGGCACTGCTAAAGCAGTCGTAGTCAACAACGGGGAGAAAATCCAAAATCAAAGGCTATAAACCGCAAAGTACGCAAAGTATGTAATGGCTTTTAACCCCGTTAGGGGTATAATGTTTGTAGATGATGGCGTTTTCTTTATAACAGAGCCCCAGAGGGGTGACATGTGCATTTGTTGTTAGTGAACTTAGAAACAAGTCAGGCGCTTCGCTAAAACTAACAACGGGGAAAATTTATCTCATTACTTCGGATTTTAGATTTTGGTTAAAGAGGGTTTTAATAAGTTTGCCGGAAACATCATACACAGACAGGAATGTCTGTGCTACTGATTTACTGTTTTTCGCCGTTGTTGGTCTTTCCTGACTTATTTCTAAGATCGAAGGGTGTTTCTATATTATATTAGGGTATAAATGTAATATTTAGGGATATTGTTTTAGGTGTTTTACTTCTATAAATATTGCTACCAACATTTGACCACATGCCAGGGCAGTCCTCCGGCCGATGGGGTCTGTATTTTTTGTTTCTTTAAAATTGATATAATCCCGTTAGGGATTAAATATTGGTAGATTTTTATTCAATAAATTCCCGATGCCGTAGGTATCGTATATGTTTTATGAAATTGATTTTTCGGATATATCGGTTACATAAAAAAAGACGTCCCAGCGGGACGTCTCTACAAATATATTTTATTTTTTTTGGATATTTACTATTACTTTAACAGAACCATTTTCTTCGTTTCCTTAAAGTCATTCGATTCCAATGAATAAAAATATATGCCGCTTGGTAAATCCTGTCCATCAAACTTAACATCATAGCTCCCGGCTTTTTTAAATTCATTAATGCTGAATACTTCCTTTCCCAATAAGTCATATACCTTAATTGTAACTGCAGCGTCTTTTGGTATTTCGTACTTTATAGTAGTAGTAGGGTTGAATGGGTTAGGGTAATTTTGATAGATAGTTGAAGTTATTGGTATTTCATTAGAATTGGAATTTATTGAAATTGGGGGCAATGGTGGCAGGTTTAAATTACTATCCGTTCTTGCAGCATAATAATCAAAACCTCTTTCAACCCAAACTGTTCCATACTCAAAAGTTCCGCCAAAAATAAGGTCTCCGTTAGTTAAAGGAATTACCGAAGTGAAAGATGAATAACCATAACTTGGGGACAACCACTGATGGGTAATATTAAGATTTGAATCTAGTATCCTAACTTTAGCATGGGTTTGAAAAACAGGCTGGTTTGTATCAAGCCTGTTACAAATAATATATCTGTTATTATTTACAACTTCAAAATCATCAAAGAATTCGTCTGAAGATGCACTATGCGGTAAGACTTTCGTTTGTAATAGTTCAAGATTTTCGTTAATTTTTAATATAAAAATTTTATTATCATTCGAATTAAGGAAGCAATTTCCACCAATAAGTAAATCATTTCCAGTTTCAGTTATTTTAATACCTATAGATAATTTATCAGCACCAAAATACTTTTCAGTAATAATATTTCCTGTATAGTCAAGTTTTGTCAACAGCGCTTTACCAGAATCAACAACTGGTCGTAAATCTATATCACCTGTTAGTATATAACCTTCTCCGGTTTTTTCGAGAACTGATTGAAAACTTTTCCCTGAACCTCCTGAATACTGACGATGCCAAACCATATCACCAGTGGAATTATATTTAGCCACATAGCCGACAAGGCTTTGATTACCGCACGCTATAAAACCACCATCTGAAACTAATTTAATTTCCCATATTGTTGCTGATACATTTGAACCTTTAGCCCAAATCACATTACCATCAGGATCTAACTTTACCAGAAGTGAAGAATCAGACAATTCAATAGCAAAGACGCATCCTCCGTCTGAAGAATTTGTTGCACTGTAAACTCTGCCATTGTTCCCGGCTAATATTGTTTTACTCCATATCGTGTCTCCAAACTGGTTAAGTTTCAAAACGTAAGCATAGTCATTTGTATTCGATAAATAACCTGCTAAATAAAATTCATTATTTGGCGCAGTAAGTATTTCGTATCCATAATCTGCAACATATGGACCATCATATGTTCTTTGCCAAGTAATGCTTTGGCTAAATATTCCTTGGCAAAATAAAAAACTTAAAATTAAAAATAGTAAAACTTTTAATTTTTGGCTGGATTTCGGGTTATATTGAGTATTTTTATTTATAATTATTTATTTTAAATTTTCCGCCTTAGAGACAAGGTTTTTAAAATGATACTATCATTTTATCAACAGGATATAGAGTAAGTTTATTTAAAATAATACACTTTTTGCCTTTTTGCAATATTAAAGCAAAATGTTATTATTATACAAAATTATTGAAATGAGTTTATTTGCGGAAAATCAGCATCAAGGCTCGGGTTTTTATAAGTAACTTTAGGTAATTATAGGTTTCATTACAAAAATAATTCATCATACATGGTATTACTATGATTTGGGTCATAAAAAAGACGTCCCGCTGGGACGTCTCAACAAAACATTTTTTGCTTTCAAGAAAATGTCTTTAGACATTTTCGAAGTCCCGCTTTAGCGGGATTATTTAAAAACTAATTCACATATACACCATCAAGCATTTGCCAGTATAAGCCGGCAGATTTTTCTGCTGCGTCAAGCACTTTGGATTGGTCTTCTTTTGTTTTGCAGCTTGCAACAATTGCATCAAGCTCAGCTTTGCTGTGATAAATATCAGCTTCATGGTGAACTGCGAAGAATTCCAAAGCTTTATCGCTTGTTATATTATAGAACTTCTTTAAGCCGTCAATCTTAACCTGTGATACTTCAGGAATTTGTTTCTCATAGCCAAATAAAGCGGCTAGACCGACACGGTAATCTTCATTTCTGCACAGGTCATAAAAACCATTTATAGATCTCTTCACTTCATCAACAACTTCTACGCCTTCAGCTTCTTCACTGCTTACGCCTAATGAGTTTGCGAAGTTCATCCATAGTGTTGGATGGTCACTAACGCCGGTTTTGTAGCCGTCTTCATCAGCGATATTTTCAACAAGCATTTTGCGTGTTTCTGTATCCATGCAGTTTGAGTGAACTGAGCTTACGAACATGGGGAAGTGCTTAACAAAATGGTAGTATTGTTTAGCGTAATCCTGCAATTCACCAATAGTTAATTTGCCTTCGTTCCATTTCTGGTAGAATGGATGTTTAAGTATACTTTTCTCTTCAAGAATTCTGTCTAATTCTTTTGAGAGCTGCTCTCTTGTCATCATTTATTTTATCTCCTTTGAGTTATAATATATGTTTAGTTGTATTTCCTGAGTTTTAAAACGTTTGACGTTTCACATTTGACATTTCACGCATTACAGACCTTTAACATACTTCACAGCGGCGTCAATTTCTTCATCTGTGAGCTTGCCTTTGAATGACGGCATATCTTCATCATCATCTGTCTTTCCTTTTTTGCCGTTCTCTATAATTGATTTCAGCTTATTGGCACCGGTATTTTTGACTTCGCTTGATGTAAGATCAGGAACGCCTTCAACTTTTCCTTTGCCGTCTTTGCCGTGGCACTTTGCGCATTTCTTGGGCCATATAGCTGCAAAATCAACTGATGGCGCTTTATCCTTATTTGCTATTTCTTCCTGCTTTTTCTTCTCTTCCTCTTTCTTTTTGTCTTCTTCCTGTTTCTTCTTATCTTCTTCTTTCTTCTTATCGTCTGTCTTTACTGAATCTTTTTTCACAT
>CAZOAP010000089.1:828-12118 GCA_964577645.1 uncultured Ignavibacteriales bacterium | reverse complement strand
GACGTCTATTGTCCCAAAATCAGCTTTAACATTTTCAGTTAATTTTTGAATTTCTTCTTCTGAGGTTATATCTGCTTTGTAGGATTTAATATTCAGATCAGGGTTACTAATTTCGGTAATTACATTATTAATATTTTGCGGAGTGTTGTTATATTGCAATGCTAAGTTGTATCCTTTTGCGGCTAAACCCAGGCTGATATATTTTCCAAGACCGCCTGAGGCCCCTATCAATAATATGTTTTTTGTTGCCATAAAATAAACTAATTTCCTTTAATTAAAAGATCATATGTTTTATCTCTGACTTTTTCAAGGTCTGCGGTCATAAATAATTCTTTATTATTTCTGATACTGTCAATTTTCCATCCCATTTTCAGGAACAGTATTATAGAACCATTATTGGTTTTTGGCCAGAAACCCTCCTGGTATGTAAAACCTTCATCAAGACCGGTTTGGCAAAGCTTAATTATATGAAGTTTGGCAAAGTTGAAATTTCTTGTATCTTTTCTTGCATAAGTGCAGTGATTATGAATTACCTTATCGTAAACCGATGAGAAGTTCACAAAACAAAGCTCATCTTTTTCGTTCATTATAGTGAAGCTGAATTTCCATTTATCTACAAGGGGGTTTAAGAAGTATTCTCTACTTTCCTGTTTCCATCCGTATACTGTTTCATGCTCCTTCCTGATATCATTGACAAATTTCATGAAATCGTCAGTTCTGGCAGACATAAGTTCATGATTTATCAAAACGATCCTGAACCCGTTTTCTGCAAGTTTTCCGGAAACGAATTCATGGTAGTAGGAACTGTTATTATCCATAGATAAAATAAAAAGGTGAGAATGTAATTAGTATAGTTTGTAAATTATTGTGTCCCGAAGTTATTCATTAAGACCTGCCTTATTACATATGCTGCAATAATGACGAGAACCAGATAAAAAAACCCTGTAATAAATGAATATTTATTGATCGTATATTTAATCAAAACACCGCGCCAGCCGCATTCACGGCATTTATATAGATTTGCTAATTTTGTAAATTTTACAAATGCTTCGTAAATATTCTTTGTCCGGCTTCTTCTTATAGTGCCTATTTTCCCGCAGGAAGGACATCTGGATGTTTCCGGAAATGTTTTAAAAAATATCCTTAACTGCAAATCTTAGTTTGGTTTAATTATCTTAACCTTTGAACTGCCATTTGTATTTACACCGTTTGTATCTTTCCCGTTTGCTGCTTTACCATTTGTACCCGAGGATTCTTTGCCTTTTTCTGAGCCATAATAGTAATAATAATACTTGTAATAACTGCCGTATGTAGCCTGGTAATCAAAGTTATTTAGTATTACCCCTATAAATGTATCATTTATCTTATTAAGTGTATCAATGGTATTTACTAGCAGATCCAGCCTGGTTTTGCTTGCAAGACTAACAACAACCGTACCATCTACATAAGAAGACAGTAGCTCTGCATCAGTAACTGTTGCAAGCGGCGGTGAATCGATAAGAACATAATCATATTTTGGCTTGATCATATTCAGAAAAGTCTGCATGTGTTTTGAAGCAATAAGCTCTGCCGGGTTAGTTGGAATAGTACCGCATGTCATTATATGCAGATTAGGGAAAGAAGTTTCCCTGATAGCATCTTCAAGTGGAACAGTACCGAAAAGATAATCGCATAAACCGGGATAGCGCTTCATGTTAAAAATATTGTGCATTCTGGGTTTTCTGAAATCGCAATCCAGGAGAAGAACTCGCGATGAAAGTGCAAAACTTGCAGCAAGATTTGAAGATATGATAGTCTTACCTTCCCTGGGAATAGAGCTTGTTATCAAAATAGTTTTGATCGGTTCAGGTTCAAGTTTTGAAAATTGCAGCCTTGTTCGCAATGTCCTGAAAGCTTCTGCAGGTACGGAATCAGAATTATAAGCCAGTACAAGTTCCTGTTCAGTGTGTGTATGTCTTCCTGCCTTTGGCTCACGCATAAATGTTGGAACCCAGCCAATAAGTGAAATACCGATATTTTCAAGATCTTCAGGTGATTTAACTGAAACATCAAGAATATTTCTCAGAAGTGCAAATCCATAGCCAAAACCAAGACCTATTAAAAGACCTATTGTAATAATAAGAAAACGATTGGGTTTGGAAGGTGCTTTTGGCACTTTACCATAATCGATGATCTTCACATTATTAGGCTGTGATTCTTCGTTAATCAATGCCTCCTGATATTTTTCCAAAAGCATCAAATAAACTTTTTCATTTGCCATTCTTTCACGCTCTAAATTGGCATACTCAATGCTCTGAGCCGGAAGCTTATTGAATTTTTCCTGGTATTTATTAAAGTATCCCTTTAATAATCCTTCTTTTATTTTGTTCTGGTTATTAAGTACCTTTGTTTCAAAATATTTAGTTGATAGGCTCCTTAATTCATCCGGTGTGTTTGAGTTTGCACCGTCTTTTAAAATTGCAAGCTTCTCGTTTAGGTTCTTTTTCAGTTCATCAATTTTTTTATCAGCATCTTTTAATGATTTGGAATTTTTAATGATATCTTCGTTGCCTGTTTTTGCAAGGTCTCTTTGTATCTCAAGCTTTGCTATCTGGCTCTGAAGCTCCATAACATACGGGTCAGTAATCTTGCTTTCATAAAAATCTGTTGCTTTAGGGTCATATTTATCAAGTTCTGATTTTATATCAGAAAGTGCTTTGCTGGTGGATTGTAGATCTATCTGGGCACCAGTATAATTGTTTTCTATGCCAGAAAGAGTGTTAATGATAGTATTTGCCTGTGCATTCAGCTCAACAACATTTTCTGTCCTGAGAAAATTTGTAAGCTTATCTTCTGTCTGAAGCAATGAATTATATTTTTCCTGAACCTGTTTTTCAAGGAATTCCCTGTTTAACGTCAAGTGACCGCGATTAAACTTTAATGAATAATCAGCATAAGCTTCAGCATAACAATTTGATATTAATGCTGCTTCCTGGGGAGAAGGGCTTTCTGTCTTTATAGATACTATATCAAGGCCCCTTTTCTGTGATATTTCAGTAACCGACTGCAGCACATTAGCAATTTGGTTTTTGCTTTTAGGTTCAACCTGGTTTTCAGGATTTGTAACTAATAAATAAAATGACATTTTACCTTTTAGTACCTGGAATGAATCTAGCAATGAACTTGCTGTCTTTTCGCGTATCGCGAACGATTTCAATATTTCTACTTCATTGTTGATATAACGCTCAGGCAATTCACCTTCAATATCTGAAAAAATTTTATTTTCAAGTACATTCTCTTTTGGTTTTGAAAGCCTCATTGATGAAGAAGATGCATATATATCTACCTGAGAATATGCATAAAAATAAGAAACTATCAAACCTACTGAAAGACTTAACAGAATAGGTACCTTATTCCTTAAGATAAGATTAAAATAAAATCTTATACTGTGAGAAGATTTTATGTTAGAATCTATGCTGCTGAATGATTTTCCGTTTGAAGGTGATTCCATATATTTTGTATTTATTTTTAATTCCTTGAAATTGTGATGAGCAGAGTAGCTATAGAGACCAGTGATGTAATAATAGGTACATATATCTGGAGATAGTCTCTGAATGTGTATCTTTTCTCTCTTTGCACCACAACATAATCTCCCGGCTCCAGTACGGGATTCATTTTTGGTTTAGTTGAAACCTGTTCTCCCCAAAGTATATCATCATAATTCAATTTTATAACAGAAGGTTTCTTAACTGGATCATTTGCATCTCTGATTATACGGATCTCTTCCAGATTAGATTCTTCAATAGGGCCACCTGAAAATGTCAACAGATCCATAAATGTAGTATTAATCGGAACACGGTATCTGCCAGGATATCTGACAAAACCCCATAAACTAACTTCCATATTTATTCCAGTAGGGTCACTAAGATCAAAGACTGAAACTGTATTGTTTTTTTGAGATAAACCTAAAATTAAACTGCTATCAATTTGCGCATAAGAAATACCGGTAATTATCAGGATCAAAAACAGGCTAACTTTAAATTTCATCAATTTTTACTAATATTTTTTGAAAAATTCAAAACAAATATGATATAGTCAATACTATATATCGTCATAAAATAATGAATTTTTGCCGTTTTTACAACGCAGTTTAACCGTCAAGTTGGTATTTAAATTTGCAAATATACCAGATTTTTTGATGATTTTTTCAAGTATACCAAATAATAAGCACTTTTCATATATTTGTAATCTATGAACATAGCATTCGTTTACCCCGGACAAGGGGCTCAGTATGTGGGTATGGCGCAGGATCTTTATGAAACATACCCTGAAATTAAGGAATTATACCAAAAAGCCAATGAAATACTTGGCTATGATATATCTGAGGTAAGTTTCAGTGGACCCGAAGATAAGCTTAAGCAGACCTTTATTACACAGCCGGCAATTGTAATGCATTCTATTGCTGCAACTATGCTGATAAAAAACAAAGATGCAAATTTTACCGCAGGTCACTCGCTGGGAGAGTTTTCAGCGCTTATAAAAGCCGGTGCTCTCACTTTTGAAGACGGAATAAAGCTCGTCCAGCTTCGCGGTGAACTAATGCAAAAAGCCGGCGAAGAAAATAAAGGCACTATGGCTGCAATAATAGGACTTGATACGATTAAAATAATAGAAGTATGCCGGGATGCTTCAGAAATGGGTATTGTGCAGGTTGCTAATTTCAACTCACCCGGACAGATAGTGATATCTGGTTCAGTGGAAGGTGTTCACCGCGCAATGATACTGGCAAAGGAACGCGGCGCAAAATTAGCTAAAGAGCTAGTTGTTCACGGAGCATTTCACTCACCTTTAATGGAATCAGCCAAAGAAGATTTTGAAGTAGCGCTTGATTACACAGAATTCAGAAAGGTACAGATACCCGTCTACACAAATGTTCATGCTCAGCCTATCACAAAAGATACCGATATTGAATTCATTAAGGAAACACTTTATGACCAGTTAACTTCTTCGGTCAGATGGGAAGAGAGCATTACCAATATGATAAGCGACGGGGCAAGAGAGTTCATTGAGCTTGGTCCGGGCAAAGTGCTGCAGGGATTGATAAAACGTATAGATAACACAGTTACAATCAAAGGCGTTGATAAGGCTGCTGATGTTGAGGCAATAAATAATTAACATTTATATTTTTGCAAAACTAAATCTGGTGAAATGTTCGAAAACAAAATAGTAATAGTAACAGGCGGGTCCAGGGGAATAGGTAAAGCAATTGCCATGAAATTTGCCGAAGCTAAAGCAAAAGTTTATATCACTTATAAAAATTCTGTTGAAAGTGAAGTATTTGATTCAGCCGGAATTAAATACGCAAAGTGTGATGCTGCCAATACAAAAGAGGTACAGGATTTTATTGACAGTGTTATTAAAGATAACAGCAGGATTGATATTCTTGTAAATAACGCCGGCTTAACCAAAGACGGGCTATTAATGCGAATGAGCGAAGCTGACTGGGATATTGTGCTTGATACAAACGCAAAAGGTGTGTTTAACTTCACCAAAGCCGTTACTCGCCAGATGATTTCACAAAAGCAGGGGAAGATAGTGAATATCAGCTCGGTAGTAGGTATTACTGGCAATGCAGGGCAATCAAACTACGCTGCATCAAAAGCGGCAGTTATAGGATTTACAAAATCCATTGCTAAGGAGCTTGCTTCAAGGAATATCAATGTGAATTGTATTGCACCGGGTTACATTGATACTGATATGACAAACAAACTGAATGACACAATTAAACAGGGGATACTTGATGCTGTTCCCTTAAAGCGGATTGGTGACGGAAGTGATATAGCCAATGCAGTTATGTTCCTTTCATCAGAACAGGCAAGTTACATTACTGGTCAGACAATTTGTGTTGATGGCGGTATGGTAATGTAATTATTGATTATTATTTAAGGATAATTTTAGGAAGTCGCTTTGGGACTTCCTTTTTTTTTAATTTTATTGAAATGCTTATCAACTGTTTTTTTAATTTCAATAGGTCAACTCCAAGATAAAGATCACCATATAGATCAAGCTTACTAACAGCTTTTTCTATCTGTATCAGTGTTCCTTTGAAATTATTTTTCTTTATAAGGTGGTAAAATGCAACTGCCGCATGCAGTAAGCCCTGGTAAAAATCCCGGGAATTGTCTCTTACATCAAACCAGATATCTTCGATTATCTCGTGTGCATCAAAATATTTGCCTTCATTAAACTTCTCTAAAGCTGTAATTAATCTTGAACGGTTGTAATCACCCATTCATATCAGGGTTTAACCGGTTCTTCGGTTTTTATTTCTTCCGTTTTTTCAGATATCACCTCAGTGGTAATTACCTTACCCCCGTTTTCATCAATAGGAAGGTAAACTTTTTTCTTTCTTTTATCCAGCAGTGCATCAAAACTGATCAAACCTGCACCTGCAAATAATGTGGTGATAAAACATACAAAGAACAGAATATCTTTATTGAAAGGTATTCCTTCAGTTGGAAATAATCCACGGGATGCAATTTTAAGAAAAGAAATTATTGCGAGGGTAAAGCTTGTAACGGGTGTGAAAAATCCCATGATATACAAACCGCCGAAAATTATCAGCATAAAGGGAGTGATAAAACCGAAAATGAATGCGGTATTTTCACTGAAAAAATTTAATGCTTTAACTTTAGTGATGTAATCTTCTATGTTGCTTGCCTGCATGATACCTAGAGAAAGTGTATATGTGCCTACAACAATGCGGATAAGCAGTAATCCTATGGAAGGTCTTCCGTGTGCTTTAAACAATAAACTCATATTTAAAAGAGTTTAGTTAATGAATGGAAGCTTTTGAGGCGACGATCGGATTCGAACCGATGAATAAAAGTTTTGCAGACTTTCCCCTTAAGCCACTTGGGTACGTCGCCATTTTAAAATTAATGAACTATTTAAAACGATTGATCGATAACTGCAGACTTTCCATTTATGTCACTCTTGCCTTGCCGGATGCTTGCAGCCGGAAAGTTGGGTACCTAGCCAATAAATATCGATTTTAGCTGAAAAAAGCCTTAAATAGTATTCAAGGCTTTGCTTTTTGAGCGGGAAACGAGGCTCGAACTCGCGACCTCAACCTTGGCAAGGTTGCGCTCTACCAACTGAGCTATTCCCGCTTATTAATATGTGCAATTATAACGCTTTTCATAATTTATTTCAAGGAACACATTTTTCCACAAATTTTTAACCTAAATCGGCAAAACATTTCTAAAAATCCCACCCAAAGAAGAATTGCTGAAATATACCGCTCTGGAATTTAGTGAAATTCTTTTCTATCCTTTTACCGATATCATATCTAAGCGCAATTATATAAAACAGATTAATTCTCATACCTACACCAACGCTGCCTTTAGTTTCTGTGTATGTTTTATCCCATGCATTTCCAACATCAAAAAAAGCAGCACCGCGTATATAGGGAAAGAAGAAATTTATGCCGAACGGGAAACGAAGGTCAACAAGATCAATTAAAGGAAAGCGGAGTTCATTGCTTACAACAAATGCCTTCTTTCCTCTCAAGCCAAATCTTGGCCAGCCGCGAAGGTCCCAGCTTCCGCCGATTGCCCACCTTCTTGCTTCATCACCTTCATTCATTAAATAAGCAAACCTGGAGCCGACCGCAACTGTATTGCTTAACCTGAAGTATCTCCTGTAATCAAAAATAAATGTAAAATAATTGACGTTCCCAAACTGAATATCAGTTGTATAACCCAGGGTTAAATTAAGCCTGCTGCCATCAAGCGGACCCGTTGGACCCCAGATTGAATTATCTTTAGTATATGATATTGAGTTTGTAAGCAGCAATGCTCTTCGGTTAACACGCTCTTCTGTTACGCTGCGTTTTGAATTAGCAAGAGAAATGCTTGCATCGATCCTGCGGAAAAATGAAAGAGGGTAGCTGAGTGCAAAGTAGCCGCCAAATGTTCTTTCATAGTACGAAAATTCATCACCAAGATCATACCTTTGGCCGGATAAATGAAATATACCATAAGCATAATTAAGCCTTTGCCCCAATGAAACCTTTGATATAGCAACATTAAAGCTTTTAAAGAACTCTTCACCTGTTTCTGAGTTATTGTAAACTAAAAAGTAATACTGTTCATTTCCCAGAAGGTCGCTCATTGCAAGTATGCCGCCTGCAGTTGCACCGAATACCGGGTCAGCGGTAATATTGGTTGTTGCTATATCAAGCGAGTATTCCTTTTTATATTTTAAACCGTTCTTTTGAGAAATACCTTTTATCTTTTCAATTTCCCAAAGCTGCTTTGTATCTTTAAAAGAAAATGTCTTTGATGTTACAGGTGTATCAATAAGCTTTGGCACATCATTCAGCATTCTGACTGCAATGCCGCCGCTTTCATATGAAGCAAAGACTATTTTATTTTCACCAACCCATTTGGGGTCAAATGATGCAGTTGTAAAATCAGTAACCTTCTCGGTTTTATCACCGTCCGTTTTTATGATATCACTTTTTCCATCAGGTGATGGAGTTTTAACAAGCTTTGTTATCCAGATATTCTGCAGCCCGCCGGCTGTAGATGTATAAACAACTTTTGTGCCGTCAGGCGAAAATTGAGGTGAAAAATCCACCTGCTCGCCTGTGGTTAAATAATTGATCTGGTTTGTATTCAGGTCATATATAAAAAGGTTATACATATTATTTGAACCGTAAGTAGTTCTGTCAGAAGAGAATACTATATATTTCCCGTCAGGGGAAATATCCGGATCACGGTCATCATAATAATCATTGGTGAGGCGTTTTAAGGAATTATCAGATACGGTGAACATGTATAGGTCACTTTTACCGCTCATATCCAGTGCAGGGAAAATCATCATCGTTCCTTCACTATTCCATGAAGGTGCCCCTATCTGAACAATGTTATCAAAATGAAAGCTGGTTATTAACTTTTCATTTTTAACATCATACAAATGAAGTGCATCTGTACCGCCTGATTTAGTTGCAAAGGCAAGAATTCCTTTTGAAGAAATATCCAGGCCGGTTCTGAAAAAATGAAATTCTTCAAAGTCTTCAGTTCGTTCACCTTCAATTACTGTAATTACTTTACCTTTGTTCTTTAAATTAACTTTGAAGAGGCTTGTATAACCGGTCTTATTGCCTATAAAATATATTTCTTCCTTATTCCCGTATTTATAATAGGCGGGTTTATGTCCAAATCCCCCTGAAAATACCGGTGTACTTTTCATAGAAGACGCATCTTCAGTGCTTAGCTGAGGGTAATATTTTTTCTTCAGGCTGTATAAATATTCCTTATCAAAAGCTTCGTAATCCCTGCCGATGGTCCTTTCCATTACAGTAGAAAAATCATCACTCATCCAGATATTTTCTATAAGCAGCAGAACTTTTTCAGGTCCGTATTTTTCTGCAATGAATTTCAGTACATTCTGACCCAGCTTATACATAAAGAATGTTCCATAAAAGCGTTCCCAGTCATCCAAACCAACCATATAATCATTTAAGACAGCATCCTTTATTACCATCTCAGCAGTCGCATCCCAGTCATTTGACCAGAATTCTGCAAGACCTTCGGTAAACCATAACGGCATTTGTCTCTCAGATGGCTGCCTGTGAAGTCTGAGTATATTTCCGACTTTTGCCGTCATAAATACATGGCAAAGCTCATGCCGAATCACATGTTTAAAATTACCAAGCGAGCCGTCAAATGGAATTACAACCCTGCCCTTAACGAACTCAAAAAAACCGCCGACTCCGTCAGGTATAAGCCCCGGGGTAGTATTAGTTTCACGGAAGTGTGTGGGTGTTGCATAAAAAATGATGGGTACAGTATCTATTAAGGAGTAGTTGAAGTTCTGCTGATGTATGCGGTAAGATTCTTCAGCATAAGCCGCGCCGATTTCAGCAAGCTCTTTCATTTCAGGGTAATAGTATATCTTAAAATGCTCTGTGGAAATTGTGTGCCAGTCAAAATCATTATACTGAACTTTGTTCCTGCCAAAACCAACGTATTGAGCACTGGAAACAGCCGCAAGCATAAAAAAAAGGACTATAGAAAACCCGATATATTTTGCCTTAAACATTTTCATAAAATATCTTAACAAATGAACAAAATCAACGGAAAATTTAGAAATTATTAATTTCTTTAGAAATCTTATATAAACCTGAATCAGTTCAACAGCATCGTAGTATTGTCACTATCCATTTTCAAATCAGTCTAATATTTTAAGACTTAATTTATACATAAAATATCAGTTTATGAAAAACATACACTTAAAATTATTGTTAATAATAATATCAATTTTAATCATGAAATCATCACTATCTCAGGATAAATTACCTGAAGATAAAGATCTGAATATGGTTTACCTTGAAGATCTGTGTAAAACACTTAGTGAAACCAGGGACTATTTATTACTGGATGTAAGAAGTGCCGGTGAGTACAGTGATACTTCGCAATATAAATTTTTAAACCTTGGCAGATTTAATAATGCTGTTAATATCGATATTAATGAACTGGAAAAAAGACTATCGGAAATTGAAGATCATAAAAATAAACCCGTATTTGTTTATTGCTCTCACAGTAACAGAAGCAGGGGAGCCTGCAAAATACTTTCGGATGCCGGTTTCAGGAATGTTATCAATGTAAACGGGGGGATATCTGAGTTTTTATTTGATAATATACAATGTTCAGAAGAGTTGTATACATATTCCTTGTCATACAGACTTTATACTCCTGAAAAATGTAAAGAATTACTGAAAACCGGAGATGTTGCCATTATTGATATTAGATCAACAGCTGAGTTTAACAGTAATGATACAAATGAGTATAAGAATATCGGAAGATTAAAAGGCGCTGTCAATATTCCCTTTTCAGAATTGGAAGGAAGGCTTAAAGATATCCCCAAAAATAAAAAAATTATCCTGTATGATTTTGATAATTCATTATCACCAAAGGCTGCTGAATTATTATTGAAAAATGGTATAAGTGATGTTGGTATAATGATCTATGGGTTATACAGCTGGGTATATAAATTTGGTTCAGATGATGCTGATATGGTGAATACACCGGATTATAAAATAATAAATTATTTATCTACACTTGATATACTGAAAAACAGCAGTGATGTGCTGTTGCTTGATGTTAGAAGTGAAATTGACTATAATAATAAAAATAAAATGGAACACTTTAATATTGGACATTTAAAAGGGTCTGTTAATATACCCGCGGAAGAAATTGAAAAAAGGATCAATGAGCTTGAGAGCTTTAAGAACAGGAAAATT
>CAZOAP010000089.1:0-818 GCA_964577645.1 uncultured Ignavibacteriales bacterium | reverse complement strand
GTTTATGGAAATCTGAAAGAAAGTAAAGCTCCAGATGTGTGTAAGTATCTGCAAAAAAATGGATTCAATAACGTACTTAACGCCGCAGGTGGTTATTATAAATTTATATGGAACAGAAAAAATATAAAAAATTACGATTTCCCTTCAGATATTATTATTAATCCTTAAAATATAAAAAAATATAAATTATTGTTTAATAATTAGTTATACGGATATAAAAATAGTGATTAGCGTCATAGTATTCCTTATAAGTGCTGTTTATATTTGTATTAAGTAAAATTTAGCCACTTGGCAAAAAATTAAGTTCCTGAAAATCCCTTTCACTGGAATATTAAAAATATTAAATACTGGCTGATATTGTAAATTTATGACACTTAAAATATAATGGAAGTATGCTGAAGTGTACGATCATAATTGCATTTCTGATTAACCCCTTTGCGAAAATATTTACTCAGGATACTGAAAAGTCATCTTCATTTTATTTCTATTCAGAAAGTGAGATTACAAGCAAATATATTTTCAGGGGGATTGTACTGGAAGATAACCCGGTTTTTCAGCCGGCTGTTTACGCCTCTTACATTCCGCAAGGGAAATTCGGCTCTGTAACCTGCGGGGTTTGGTTTAATTTCAGTATGCCGCATGAAAAAATACTTTTAGATGAAGAATCATATGTTCAGGAAAAAAAACATTTCCAATTCAGTTATAACGAAACTGATATATATATTATACATGAAACAGCTCTTAAAAATTTAATTATAAAGAATACTTTTGCACTGTATTTATTTAAAGCATTGATCAATGCAATCGTTGGCTGTATC
>CAZOAP010000088.1:5821-12215 GCA_964577645.1 uncultured Ignavibacteriales bacterium | reverse complement strand
AGCTGGGATAGGCGTAATAAGCTCATCACGCTCTACAGCATAAATACAAAATATCCGCCCACGAACCATCATGAAAATGAATTTGTTAAGATATACAAGGTAAACAGGATCATAAGAGATGTTAAATAAAAAATGCATTTGAAGAAACTAATTGCAGTATTAATAATTGTTTCGGCATGTGTTGTAAGCATAAGCTCACAAATTATCTGCGGAATTGATGTATCAAATCCTGACAGCACACAGGGATATGCTTATAACAATTCTTTAGATGCTGCTGGAACAGATATGTATGTTAAAAATGACCCCGGTATGTTTGACCGAGTGCTTTTAAATAAAGGTTTGGGATATGTTTGCACTGTCAACTATCCAAATACTAACAGGTTCCTTGAAGTATACAATGATCTTGTAAATAAAGTTGGATATGAAAATTACAATATTGATAATATTCCCGAAAATATTGATTTGAATGATATTACTGCAATATGTTTACAGATTGCTGACGGCAAAGCACAGATAATCAGGTACTGGTATGAGAAAAAGTTCAATATTAAGCTCCAATACACACAAAAAAACCTTGAACTCTACATATCATATTTTTAAATGATTATTAAACATATGATTAATGTTTTAAAATTATATGATTTGTATCTTTTTTAGGCTTTATTTTTTTGTTTTTATAGTATATAATTGAGTGAAGTAATTACCTATTATAATACAGTTTTACTGTATAAAAGTTGTAATTTAAAAATATGAAACCCCAATTTGAACATCCCGTTTGTGATGAATGCCGCTCAAGGCTAGGAAATGTATTCTGCTCTCTTACAACTGCGCAGGTTAACGAAATGGATTCCGAAAAGAACTGCAGCATATATAAAAAAGGACAAATAATTTTTAATGAAGGCAATAAGCCTGCCGGTGTTTTTTGTGTCAACAAAGGTAAAATAAAAATTTACCAGACAGGCGAAGAAGGTAAAGAACAGATATTAAGACTTGCAAAAGAAGGTGATGTTCTCGGGTACCGTTCATTGATAAGCGGTGAAGCATATTCAGGAACCGCAGCAGTAATGGAAGATGCCACTGTTTGTTTTATCCCCAAAAGAACTTTTTTCGATTTTCTCCATACCAATTCAGATCTTTCCACAAAAATGATGCAGCTTCTTTCCCACGATCTAAAAGAAGCTGAAGCACGTTTAACTGGTCTTGCTCAAAAACCGGTTCGTGAAAGAATGGCTGAAGCACTTTTAATGCTAATGGAATTTTACGGACCTGATAAAGAAGGTTCTATCAACGCAGCTATATCCAGGGAAGATATAGCAAACATAGTTGGCACAGCAACTGAAACTACGATCAGAATACTTTCAGATTTTAAAACTGAAAAGCTGATAGAGCTTATCGGCAAGAAAATTAAGATTATAAATCACCAGGGACTCATAAAAACAGCACATATTTATGACTAAATAGGCATTTTATTTTTTCCATTGATTACCTTAAATTATTCATATTTGCACCATTATTGACCTTTATATCATATTTTCGAGCTACATTTATCATGTTTTTTTATGACTCAAATCATTTTAAATGCATTGAAAACCAGCTAATTTTGTTATGAAATTGAATATTATAACAAATGGCTGCAAATACAGGTTTAGAGGAAATAATAAAGAATTACGGAGAACTAACACAGTTCATTTTTCATAAAAATGACGTGTTGTTCAAAGAAAACGATCTACCTGCCGGTCTATATTGCATAGAATCAGGCAGTGTTAAGATCTATAAAGAAGAGCACGCTGAGCAGGAAAGAATTCTGCATTTGGCTACTGCCGGAGAAATACTGGGACTCCATTCAGTTGTCAATAATCACATTTATACCAATTCAGCGGCTGCAATTTCTGAAACAAGGGCAAGCTTCATTTCTGCCCATGATTTTATGGAGCTTATTAATTCCAACAATACTTATAAACTCCTTGTGATGAAAAGCCTGTGCTCACGTATCGATTCAATGGAAGATCATATCGTCAGGATCAGTGAAAAGATGTCTGATGAAAGATTTGCTGATACTTTAATGGTACTGGTTGAAAAATACGGTCTGAATAAAACAAAAGAGCTGAATATACATCTTTCAATTGACGAGCTGGCAAGCTATACATGTACATCAAAAAGCTACATGAAAAAAATTATTACTGAATTTACACACAGGGGATTGATCACATTTTCAGGAGGTAATATCAAGATCCTGAACCTTCCGCTTCTTAAAACAACTGCTATGTTGAATTCAAAGGAATTTGCCGGCGGATAAAGCGACTAAAAAAGTTTTTCATTTTTCTTCTCCAATTAAAACTGTCTTTTACCAAAAGGCAGTTTTTTTTATCCCATTTAGCAAATATTTTGAACCGAAAATGCTGTAAGTATGTTTTTATTTATAGAGATAATATTTTAAGAGTATTCAAAAGTATAAATATTCACTATTTTTGTTTAATTTAAAAGAGAAGTATATGAAAGAAAAAAGAAAATTCACTGCTGAAGAAGCTAAATGGGCCGGTGATGAATTGGGTATAGACTGGAAAAAGATCGATCCTGAACAGTTCAGAATGGGGCTGGAGGTTGAGCTGGAGCATGGTATGGTTGACCCCGTTACCAATGTTACAAATGATGACCTTTCTATGACCGCTAAAATAGCCCTGGCACATCTGAGGGAAATACCTGATTATTATACACGCCTTAAAAAAATGGAAACAGAAGCTGAGGCTGAACTTTCTTCTTTTAATGATGCTGTGTAACGTGGTATAATTTTCAGAGTATTATTTTACTCGTTGTTAAAAAAAGAAACATTATAAACTAACTTACATATGAAAAAGATACTTGTTCCAACTGATTTTTCTGAACCGTCATATTACGGTCTTGATGCTGCTGCAGCCATTGCCCGCAAAACAGGGGCAGAACTGCATATATTCAATGCAGCAGAAGTTGCAAATTATTATTATTCCACTGATCCTTTAGTAATTGCTCCGCCTGCAGCAATCATGATAGATGGAATAAATGAGAATTTAAAGAAGGCATCGCTGGCAAAGCTCAACAATCTTAAAAAAAGAAGTTCTTTAAAAGGTATTAATGTTAAGGTATACTGCGATGTAACTTCAAATATACATAATTCAATTACAGCTTATTCAGATACAATAAAAGCTGATATGATAATAATGGGGTCTCACGGCTCCGGTAATCTGAAAGAGATTATACTGGGCTCAACCGCAGAGCGTGTTGTAAGGTTTTCAAAAAGGCCTGTACTGGTTATTCCGGTTAAGCCATCAGCCTCACTGTATAAAAAGATAGTCTTCGCATCTGATTTTTCTGCCGAAGCATACACAATATTTCCTTTCATAAAGAAGCTTGCAGCTTTCTTTAAGTCAGAAATTCACCTGCTCAAGGTCAATACGATGGATCAGTTCAGCCGTACTATTGATGACAGAATGAAAATGGATGAGTTCAAAAAGAAAAACGGAGGAAAGTTTGTAACAGCTTTATATAATGATTACATGAAAGAAGAAGGTATCTTGAATTACAGCAGGGAAGTAAAAGCTGATCTTGTTGCTATTGGGACCCATGGGAAAAAAGGATTAAGAAGGTTCTTCTCTGAAGATGTTTCAGAAGGAATAGTAAGGCTTTCACGCATACCGATTCTTGTTGTAAACTTAAAGAAATAGATCCCATGACTTATTAGACGGTCATAAATTCCAAAGGTATTCCATGATTTTTATCCGCACTTGTTTGCAAAGTGCGGATTTTTTATTATGATATATATCATATTGAAAATTGAGGCATATCATAGGAATGGGTACCATTTAAATGCTATTTTTGAATAGTTCGAATCAGGATATAAGTTCAAAAACTGCATAAAGTCTAACTCTTATCTGGTCAATTCATTAAAATATTGCAGTATTATCCTGTTCTGAAAAAGAATATATAAGCGAATTTAACGGAAGTTCAAAATGCCGGTTTTTATAACACATGATTGCATAAACTGCAGCGCCTGCGAAACAGAGTGCCCGGTTCATGCTGTTATGCCAAAGCTGGCTGACCCCGGGAAGCGCTCGATGTACCTTAATAATATTTACCTGGCAAAAAGTTACCAGTCTTTTGACCATTATTATATAAATCCTTCAATTTGCAATGAGTGTGAAGGTACTTATCCCTCACCAAGATGCAACGCTGTTTGCCCGGTATCATCTTGTATCAGTGATTCAGATTTTGATTATGAAGATGTTACAAGAGTGAATGTTAAAATTAATCCGGTTTCTATAACCAAAATCAGCTTGAACTGACATGAAAAATTCTCAATTTATCAGTCTTAACGGAAATAAGTCAGAAAACCCGACAGGTTTCTTTGAAGAAGAGTACAACAGGATGACTGAAATGTCTTTTGATCTGGATGAACTTTACTGGGATATAGAAAAAGAAGGGATCAATACTCACGTTATAAGATCCATAAATGAAACTGTCAATAATTTTTACGATGAACTGACAAGGCTTTTTGCACTGGAAGAGGAAATATTATTCAAAGAGCTTTCTGAAGTTCTTCCTGATAAATCCATGCCTGAAGCCCTGAAAAATGAAAATGCAAATATTCTTCTTCTGTTTGAAGCTCTGAAAAATATATTTTCAGAAAATGACGAGATAAGAAAAGAAAAAGACCTGCTGCAGGCTGAAATGATTGCGCTTGCCGACCTGCTGCAAAGAGATGCAAAAAAGAAACGTACAATGCTTATTCATGAGTACAATACCTTAATACCTCAGAGAAAACGTGATGAAATGAGAGAAAAGATCCGTACCGGTTTTTTCGCTCACACATGAAAAATAAACAGCTTTCTTCACCTTTTTTAAGGTAAAGAAAGGAGAAAAAATGACAAGGTTGTTAAATACAGCCTTAAAAGGATTTTTGGATATACCAAGCAATTTTGCCGTGGCAGGATTGCTTTTTTTATTTTAAAATTTTTTTATACTAATTCTAAGGAGGGCGTTATAATGAACGCAACATTTGCTTTAGATAGTCTTCCTTCAAGTTTTACAGATGAGCTTAAGATCCCCTACAGAAAAAACCTGAAGAAGGGACTGATATTTGCAATACTGATTCATTTCCTGGCAATTGTCACTTATGGCGGTATTCATTATTATACTTTATATAAACAGGACCAGGAACTAAAAAATATTCAGCAGAGGGTGATAAATGTTTCACTTACTGACCTTGAGCCGCCTCCATCAGCTACTGATGAAGAAGAGCCGCCGCCAAAAGTTGAAGAGATCACTGCTCCTGCAAAAGATCTGGAAGCATTGACACCTGAACCTGTAGCAAGGGAAAGAGCTGATATACAGACTATCAAAACTCAGCAGCAGCTGGAAGATATCAAAACTCCGGTTTCAAATATTGGTGATACCGGAAAATTTTCCTATTCAGGACCAATAAAGATAGAAGAAAGAAAGATCGAGGAAAAGATCAATAAACGGGAAGTTAACACAGATGAAAAGGAAAAAACTGTTTACCAGTCCTTTGAAGTAGAAAAAGCCCCTGAGTGTGTTAACCTGCAGCAGGTAAGGAACTCAATGGTATATCCTCCTATGGCAATTGAAGCACAGATAGAAGGAAAAGTAACAGTAAAAGTTCTGGTTGATGCAGACGGAAATGTAATTAAAGTAGGAAGTATTAATGGTCCCGATATATTCAGGGATGAAGTGTCTTCAAAATCAATGCAGCTGCAGTTTACTCCGGGTTTACAGAACGGTAAGCCAGTGAAGGTATGGGTAACTGTTCCGTTTTCATTTAAATTACAGTAGAACTGATTCCATAGATAAATTTTATTCATGTAGAGACGATCCTGTGGTTCGTCTCTTTTTTATATGGCATATCCATACCCGCGCTGCGCCTTAATACTCTATAGCGGATGATGGGATGGAGGTATCTCTGTATACAATAATATAAAAAACGTCCCCTAATAAACAATTATACCCGCGGAAGCGGTAATCTCTGTTTTCAATTATAAAAACGATCTTAATAGGTCGTACTTCAAAAATAATATTCAGTTTATATAAACACAAAGCGGATCCAATATAGTCATACCCGCGGATGCGGGTATCTCTGTCTTCAATAATACAAAAAACGACCTTAATAGGTCGTACTCTAAAAAGTTAAATTCAGTCTTGCGTAAGCACCTGTCTGCCGTTACGGAAGTTCAGGCAGGAAGGAAGTTCCCGCCTTGCAGGATCACAAGTTTATATAAACACAAAGCGGGAAATCCCCTACGACTTACTATGCGTAAGCAGAGGAAGTTCCCGCCTTGCAGGATCATAAGCTTATATAAACACAAAGCGGGAAATCCCCTACGACTTACTATGCGTAAGCAGAGGA
>CAZOAP010000088.1:0-5721 GCA_964577645.1 uncultured Ignavibacteriales bacterium | reverse complement strand
AGTTCCCGCCTTGCAGGATCATAAGCTTATATAAACACAAAGCGGGATCCCTCCCGCCTTGCTGAATGGCTCAATGCCACCTTCATCCATCCTTACCGAGGAGCAGCCCTCAATAAGTACCGTTACAAAGATACTATACATCATATTGCCTAAAAATGATTGTAATCAACGTAAAGTATGATTTTTATCGTTATTGTAAATAGTTTAAAAATATGTCACTTACATGCTTGTGTAGCTTAAAATGTTATGCTATATTCGTAAAATAAATTTTAAAAATAGTTGCAGCAGGCAATCCAAAATAACCGTATTTCAGGCAAAAGTTCGTTATTAAAATTTAACGGATTTAAAGTATTTTCGGCATTTCTTATCATCATATATTGTTTCTTTGCTTACCTGCTTGTAAAGATTTCTCTGCAATACATCCCCTATAACACTGATGTTGCATTCCTGAAAATAAAACAGGATGTTATAGATATCCCTTTCTATAAGCTTGCATTCTTTACTCATGTTTACACAGCTGTGTTTGTTTTGCCTGCTGGGTTGACCCAGTTCTCTGTATACATTCGCAGAAACCTGCCGTTACTGCATAAGTATACAGGGTGGATCTATGCTGTTGTTGTTGTACTGCTTGCCGGACCCTCAGGATTCTACATGGGTGTTTATGCAAACGGGGGACTCATTTCACAAATATCATTTTGCCTGCTGGCTGTTATGTGGGTTCTCTTTACCTCATACGCTGTCGTTAAAGCTCTGCAGGGTGATTATAAGTCTCACCGGGCATTTCTTATACGCTCCTTTGCTTTAACACTTTCTGCAATCACATTAAGAGCATGGAAATATCTTTTGGTATTCATGTTCCACCCAAGGCCAATGGATGTGTACCAGGTTGTTGCATGGCTGGGATGGATTCCAAACCTCATTATAGCAGAGCTGATCATTATGAAATACATAAAATTTAAAAAATAATAATATTACAAATGAAAATATTATCATTATTCCTGTTTCTTTGCCTGTTTATATCCTGCGGAAAAAAACAAGAGCATGGGAGCAACACCAGCAACAGCACAACCAACACCGGTAATACTACCGGTGAAACTAAGACAACAACAAGTGAACCAAAAACAGAGACAAAAAAGAATGCAAACCCTGTTATCGGTTCATATTCGGGAGCATTCACTGCATCTGTTTATGATGATACCAAAGATTATGTGTATGAAAACCGTATAACAGTGTTTGTTGATTCACTGGTTGGTGATATGATGTACGGACACAGTATAGTTGCAGGCAATAACAGGCCATTTAAAGGAAAATTTACCAAAGAAGCTTCAAATTACAAAGCCGAAGTATCTGAACCCGGCGATGATAAATATGATGGTAAATTCAGCTTTAAAATACTGATTGATGAAGCTAAGACAAATGAGATCTATATGGAAGGTACGTGGAAATCAAATGATAAAAAGCTTGATGTTACAGAAAGAAAATATAACCTGTATAAAAAGGATTTTTCATATGATCCCAATAATGAGCTTCCAGAAAACGTTCAGTGGGCTGAGCTCTACGGCATAAATCCGAAATTTCCCGATAAAATAGAATCACTTACTTCAGACGTGGTAAAATATAACGGCTCAACAAAAGAGCTTAAAAAAGAGGATCTGCAGAATCTGTACAAAGGTGACCTTGAAATAATCAGGAATGCAATATATGCCCGTCATGGTTATTCATTTAAAACCCGCCGTATCAGGTTTATTTTCGACCAGTTCGTTCCATGGTATATGCCTGTAACGACAGATGTAAGAAATGACCTGACAGAGCTTGAAAAGAAAAATATTGAGCTGATAAAACGCTATGAAGAACATGCTGAGAAATATTATGATGAATATGGAAGATAAATGTAATGAGTAATGAGTAATGAGTAATGAGTAGTGAGTAGTGAGTAGTTAACAATTAGTAAAAAATTTACACTATTTATATAAAAGAATATTTTTATTTTCATCTGATAATATTGCTGTCATTAAAACAACTCCGTAGGAGTTGAACATTTATAGAATTTATTAAATAACTATACCGACTCCGTAGGAGTCGAACGTAAGATTATGAAAAAACTATTATTGATCCCGTTTCTTGCATTGGCATTTACAGCAGCTATATGTACAAAAGGAGATGATTCCTCCTCTAACAGTGATCTTAAAAAGAAAGAGCTTGACCTGAAAGAAAAAGAGCTTCAGCTTAAGGAAAAAGAGCTTGAAATGAAGAAACGCTCTGAAGGCTCTTCCAATGCGAATGATATTTCTGAGCAGAACTCAGCCGCTGGGAACTCAAGCTTCTATCCGCAGGCAAGTGACAAGCTGCTTACCGCTGAAGATGTAAATAATCTTTCGGGGTGGGAGCTTAAAATTATGCGAAACGAAATATTTGCACGTTACGGCTATATCTTTAAGTCAGAGGAAATGCGTAATTACTTTATGTACCAAAAATGGTATGTACCAAGATATGAAAATGTAGATGATATGCTGACAGATGTGGAAAAGAAAAATATCGAGCTCATTAAGCGCTATGAAAGCCGTTTAGGCAATAACGATTACAGCAGGTAGTCATAAAACGTCTTTGATATTCTTTTTAGTAGCACAGACATTCCTGTCTGTGTATATTGAAATATTATAAAATGAATATTCTGAAAGGAATGCCTGTATTAATAATTATTCAATGACATATTACCTGCTCTGTTGCATGTTTATGCTCTAATTTCGGACTCAGGTACGGAATACCAAGATTTAATCCGCGCAGTATGAAAACTGCCGCCAGGATCAATGAAAATGCCGGCAATAACCTTGTGAATTTTTGCCTTAAATTCATGTTTATAACACTTCCAATAAGACTCATTCCAAACATCATTGGTAATGTACCTAAGCCAAACATCATCATAAATAACATGCCCTTTACAGGGTCACCTAGCGCTATAGCGCCTGTTATGCCTATATAAACAAACCCGCAGGGCAGTAAACCGTTCAACAGACCTATTACAAGCATTGATGACTTTGTATGGCTTTTAAACACCTTGCCAAAATACATTTTCAGTATTCCAACCAGTTTGTATAATCCAAGGAAATTTGATACTTTTATCCTGTATGCAGCGGGAGTAATAACAGAAAGTAAGATCAATACACCCAATGATATGGATATTATCCTTTGCAGGCCAAACATTTCCAGCCGTGAGCCCAGCAATCCAAACAGTAACCCGAGCATTGAATATGTAATTACTCTTCCAAAATTGTATAACAATCGGGAAAGTATTAATGGATTAGTCTTTGGCAGGGCAACAGCTATGGGTCCGCACATACCAATGCAGTGAAAGCTGCCAAGTAACCCTACTAAAAATCCTGTTAATAATTCCATATCTATTTTGGAGTGCATTGACTGTGTCAATGCAAATTATGATGTTTTAATATTTATTGTCTATTGAATGACAACTTTTTCTTCATTAAAATATTCTTTCCCGTCCATAGCCCAGTTCACCTGTACCTTCCATAAACCCTTTGTCAGCTTTTCTGTACTAATTACCTGCTTAAGATCGCTGCCAGATTCAACATTTACCTTAAAATCATTTTTTGCATCTGATGGCTTGTAAAATGAAATTTCACCTGTCACTTTGCTTTTATCCCCGGGATAAGAAATGATAACTGCGCCGGAATTAGTTTCAATTTTAACAGCCTGAGCCAGTGAATTTGTATTATTGATCTTATTTATCTGCTCCTGGTATTTCAGTTCTTTTTCATAGTAATTGTTTGATACAAGGTCAATATTCTTTGTCATTGATTTATAAACCATAACACCAACTCCCAGCATAAATACTGCAAAAACCAGTATTATTCCTTTTCCCCAGCTCATAATTAATATTTTCCTTTCAGTTAAATTTTACTTTTACAGTTTATTTCTGCGGTGCCGGCCCCAGAAAATTGATCTTATTCGTTTCAAATCTTTCACCGTTTTTATACAGTCCTATTTCCAGCGGTACGTTCATTTTTGTCAGTTTATCTTTTGGCAGCAGCACAAGGAACTTCGTTTCTGAAACATCATTTGAAGAAACATTAATTCCGTTGCCTATAACCTTTATTTCACCTTCAATGTTTTCAAGTTTCAGAGTAACAGGTACATCCTCAAATGTTTTGTTGGTTATTTTCATGGTATAGAGGTTGCTTACCTTGTTATCAGGCTGTTCCTGGAATATCATACCAGGCGCACGTAAAATTGTTACATCCATGGGTTTTCTCTGGCTTATGAGTATCGTTAAAACAGTAAGCAGTATAACCAGCACTGTTGAATAAGCAATAACCCTTGCTGATATTTTAAACTTTGTTTTATTCCTGATATTTTCTTCTGATGCAAACCTTATCAAACCTCTTGGCTTATCAATCTTATCCATAATATTATCACAGGCATCAATACATGCAGTGCAGTTTACGCATTCAAGCTGCGTACCGTTACGTATATCAATTGCTGTCGGGCATACAGCCATGCATTCCTTGCAGTCAATACAATCACCATTTGTACGCACTTCACCTTTTTTTATCTTGCCCCTTGGTTCACCTCTAACGTAATCATATGCAATTACAGTGGTCTTTTTATCAAGCAATACACCCTGCAGCCTGCCATAGGGGCAAACATAAATGCAGGCATATTCCCTGAACCATGCAAATACAAAATAAAATGCACCTGAAAAAAGCATCATTGCAATAAATCCGCCCATATGCATTGAAACAGGTTCAGTTATTATCTTCCACAGGTCATCTATTCCAATTATCCATGCAAGAAATGTATTGGCAATTAATACGGAAAGTGTAAAGAAAATTCCCCATTTGGAAAGTTTTTTAAATATCTTACCGCCTGTCCATGGTGCTGAGTTCAGGTTCTTTTGCTTTATATAGTCGCCTTCAATAAAAAATTCTATTTTCCTGAAAACCATTTCAAGAAATACCGTTTGAGGACATGCCCAGCCGCAATAAACCCTTCCAAACACAGCGGTAAATAATATTATAGAAACTACGAATGCAATGAACGCTAGCGCAAGGATAAAAAAATCATGAGTGCCGAACACCTGCCCGAATAAAATGAATTTCCTGTCAACAATATTGAACATCATGAAAGGATGCCCGTTTATTTTGATAAGCGGCATGCCGAATAAAAATGCCAGAAGCACTATACTGAATATTGTACGTGCGTTATAGAACTTTCCCTTGGGTTTTTTGGGATAAATGTTCTTCCTTTTACCGTCATCTGTAACTATACCTAAATGATCCCTGAAAGAGTCGGTTTCGTTTATAACTATTGAACTTTGCATTTTATATGATATTATTAGGCTGCTCTAAAATACCTTTTCCCTGCTGCCGGATGAGGACAGCAGGGGAGTATGAAATAAATTATTTTGTTTTTATTGAATCTTTTTTGATCTTTGTTGTATCTGTTTTTTGTTTTACTGAGTCTATTTTTACCTTAGCCGAATCATTTACTTTAATAGAATCATTTCCTGTGGTCTTAACGCTATCCACCCAGATATTGCCTTCCGGCGGCTTGCCTGTTGCAGGTTTTGTTCCCTGCAGGCTTAATACATAGCTGCCTACCTGCTGTATCTGCTTTGGTGTCATCATTGTTTTCCATGATATCATGCCTTTTGCAGGTACACCATTTGAAATTGTTGTAAACACGTTCTTAATTCCGCCGCCGTGT
>CAZOAP010000087.1:0-12259 GCA_964577645.1 uncultured Ignavibacteriales bacterium | reverse complement strand
ATATTTGTAAAAAAATAATTAAAAAAAAACCAATAAGAAATAGGTTAGGTTTTATGTCTTTTTTTTCTTTAAGAAATACAGTGATTAAAAAAAAACATTGTATGAGGGCGGCAGAGAAAATTATTGTATAAACAAAAATTGCCATTATACAAACATTATTAATTATTACAATATATTCATAATTATTGAAAAATGAAATTTGATTTTTAAATTACATTGTATGTGAATTCATTATTGAATAATTTGCAAAAAAATTAACAAATTAAAATGGCAAAGACGACAAAAAAGAGCAGCATTTACTCCGGCAAACCGCCGAAAAGCTTTAAATTTAAACACATAATTTATTCTAAAGATGATTACAAGGCAACTATAACTATAAACCGTGAAAAGGTCCTGAACTGTCTTGATCTAACAACCATACACGAGCTTACTGCTGCATTTAAGGATGCATCGTGGGATGATAATATTGCTGTAATTGTGCTTACAGGTAAAGGTAAGCAGGCTTTTTCTACCGGGGCTGATCTTAACGAACAGCAGCAGTATTTTCTTGGCAACCCGAACGATTATTATAAATGGATGTATGAATTCATTCAGCTTCACGAGGTGATGCGCAATGTTGGCAAGCCAACTATAGCAAGATTAAACGGAATAGTTGTCGGGGGCGGAAATGAGCTGAATATGAGCTGTGACTTGGCAATAGCCGCTGACCATATTTATATTAGGCAGGTTGGTGCAGCAAGAGGTAGTGTTGCAGCTGCAGGGGCTACGCAGTTTTTACCTATAATTGTTGGTGACAGGCGAGCACGTGAAATATTATTTCTTTGTGAAGAAATTCCAGCAACAAAAGCGCTTGAGTGGGGACTTGTTAACCAGGTTGTCCCGTACGCAAAGCTTGATGAAGCCGTTGACCTGTTGGCAAAGAAGCTATATAACAAGCTTCCCGAGTGCTTAAGATACACCAAACAGCAGCTTAATTTCTGGCGGGACCTTTCATGGCATACAACTATAGGCAGCGCAAGGGACTGGCTTTCAATACACAACCTAAGCGATGAAGTAAAAGAAGGAATAAGCGCATTTAACCAGAAGCGCGGTGTTAATTACAAAAAGATAAGAAAAGTAAAATAGCTTTAATTTATATTCAGAAGTTTTCTAAATCCGGCAAATGGATCTGACAATAATATTGACTGTTCTGGGTATCGCTGCCACACTTATTGCGCCTGCAGCGGGCTATATTTTAAAGCTCAGGAAAGAGTATAAGAATTATTATTCCATTATCTGGAAAAGCTCCAAAAAGCTTAAAGCTAAAGATCTTCTGGGTGAGCGTCCTTTTGAAGAATTTTATTTTGAGCGGAATATTGATAACCAGTTGAGCCGTTCACTGGAGCGCAAAAGAAATATTCTTATTGTTGGTCCGCCGCTCAGCGGAAAAACCCGCGCTATTTTCAACTCACTTAAGCAGTTAAAAAATCCAGTACATGTACTTGTTCCAAGAAGTGTGCAAATGGCTACATTCCAGTTTCCCAAGGATTTTATTTTCTGGAAACCGAAGATGATATTCATAGATGACCTGCAGTATTACATCGAAAGGCAGGATAGCTTTCATTTATTCTTCAGGGAGGCAAAAGAGCGTAACATACCAATTGCAGCAACATGCCACTCAGGCAGGGAATTCAAGAAAGTAAAAAATAAGCTTATCGAGCAAAACCTTGACCTTGATATTATATTTGGTGAAGATATAATTGAGCTGGATAAAATTTCAGCCGATGAAGGTAAGCTTGTAGCCCAAAAGCTTGGAATGAAATGGGATACGGTAAAATTCAACGGTACTATAGGCTCAATTTTCATGCGGCTTAGCGAAATGGAACGCCGTTTTGATAATTGTGATAACATTGAAAAGACAATTCTGCGCTCACTCCGTAATTTATACAAAAGCGGAATATATGAAGAGAACAGTGTATTCAGGGTTGAATGGCTGAAAAAAGCTGCAAACCTGTTTGAGCTGGAAGGCAGGGATTTTGAATGGACAGGCTGGTTAAAAGTACTTGAAGATAAAGAATTTGTTAAAATTGCACGAAGAAACAAGGTCTGGGCTGAAGATGCCTACCTGGAATTTGTTGTAAAGCCTGAAGTGGAGCTTACCCAGCTTGAAATATTTGAACAAATGATGAGTGTATTTAGTGATAACCCGGAAGTTCTGCAAATGGCAGGCGAAAGAGCGTATGATATCGGTACTGTTGATACGCAAATAGGTGATTATATGAATATAGCCATTGGTGCATTTGAAAAAGTCCTGGAACAAATAAACAAAGATGAAAATCACCCAGAATATATCAAAGCGCAAAATTACCTTGGCCAGGCATACTGGTCACTTTCAAAAGTTAAGGATACACTTGCAAACTGCGCTAAATCGATTGAGTATTTTAATGAAATACTTAAGACCATTTCAATAGAAAGCCATCCGTTTGAATACGCTAAGATAAAAAGCAGGGTAGGCAACACACATACAGCATTTGCCGAAGTTGATAACCGGAAAGAAAACTGCCAAATTGCAATTGATGCATATAATGAAGCATTAAAGGTATTTACAATGCAGGCGTATCCTGTTGAGCATTCACGGACACATAACAACCTTGGCGGTGCGTACCTTATACTTGCAGAAGAAATTGATAAGCCCGGAAATTATAAGAGAGCCATCGCCTCATTTGATGAAGCGTTGAAAGTGAATGTAATCAACGAAAACCCAAAATTACTAGCGCTGACAAAAAATAATATTGCAAATACATACGCAAGGCTTTCTGATATTGAAGATCCTGAAAAGAACCTGAAATACGCAATTGAATCATACGAAGATGTACTTGCATTTCAGACGAAGGAAAAAGCGCCATTACAGTATGCAATTACTATGAATAATATAGGCAACGCATACTCAATGCTTGCACTTATAAAAGATAAAAAAGTAAATATTGATAAAGCAATAAATGCATTTGAAGAAGCTCTTGAAGTAAGAAAACCTGATCAGATGCCGATACCATATGCGAACACAATGTTCAATTTAGGCGATGTTTACCTTGTGAAAAGTGAATCTGAAAACACACCTGAGCCGTTGTATAATGCTATAGATGCTTTTGAAGAAGCGCTGAAGATAAGGATAAAGGATAAATATCCCATCCAGTATGCCGAAACAAAAATCGGACTGGGGAAAGCTCTTATAAATCTTGCTGAGTTTGAAGATAAGACCGATAATTATCATAAGGCAATTGCAACATTTGATGAAGCATTAAGTATATTTACAGAAGAGAAATTCCCCGAATACTATGCCCTGATAATGGAAGAAATAAGCAAAGCAAAAAAAATATTCTTTTAACCTTTATATAGATATTTATCATAATTTGTTTTGATAACAGTCATTTGTTATACTTGAATACTGTATTATATTTGTTTAACAGGTATATCAGGCTTAATTAATACCTGCTCAACTATCTTAAAAGGGAGGGTGAGCAAAATGGAGTATAATAAGTTTGTAGATCTAAGCAAATCTTACCTATTCTGCCAGCTGCATAAAAACAATCTATTCAAACACGAAGGTTACCATCCAAGGCTGCTGCCGTTCATTACTATTTCAAGGGAAGCAGGTGCAGGGGAAACTGAGATAACCAATTTACTGCTTGAAGATCTCAGCAGGAATCTGGACCCCAAAGATTGCCCTTGGGCTTTATATGATAAAGACCTTATTAAAAGGGTTAACGAAGATTATAACACCAAAGGAATTCACAGCCTTCTTCCGGAGGAGAAATTTTCTGATATCCAGACCATGTTTGAAGAGCTCTTCGGGCTGCATCCCACTAAACGCGAAATGGCACACAATATCAGCAAATCAATTTTAAGGCTGGCTGATATGGGTAATACAATAATTGTTGGCAGAGGCGGCTTTTTTATCACACGGCATCACTCAAACGGCCTGCATGTTAGGCTTATTGGGACCTTCCACAAAAGGGTAAAACATATGATCGAAGAATATTCACTGACTTCAAAACAGGCAGAAGAATACCTGCTTAAAGAAGATCACCGCAGGTACGATTACGTTAAAAAGCTCTTTGGTGTGGATCTTAATGACCCGCATCATTATGATCTTGTGATAAATACCGATAAACTTGATCCGATGGAAATTTCAGCAATTATTACAAATCATTTAGAAGTATTAAAAGAAAAACTTGCAATGGTCTACCATATCGGGGAGATCACTGCAGTATAATATATAAGCATTACCCCCAATTATAATAACCCCGTTTCATGGAAGTTTGCAAAATGTTTATAACTAAGCTTCCATCTGGCGGGGTTTTTTATGCTTAAAATCATCAAAAAACTTGACCCATATCATAGTAAAATTTTGTGTAAACTCATAATTTTGTGTATCAGTTCAAAATCTCTCAACTAAATTGAAACGGAGAAATGTATAATGTCAGATAAAAAAGCGGATCTAGCCGGTCCGGGTATAAGCACTTATCCTGAAGTATCAAAGATATTACCTGAAGGCTATAAATCACTGTTAAACAAGAAAGATACACAAAAAGCAATTTATGCTGTTAAAAGCTATATAGAAGAGAATCTCGCAAAAGAATTAAACTTAATGCTGGTCCAGGTTCCGATGATAGTTGATAAAGACAGCGGAGTTAATGATAATCTTGACCGTGACGGCTCAAGAACACCGGTTGAATTCCCCTGCGGATTAGGCCTGCCAAAACGCATGGAAGCACAGGTTGTTCAGGCTGCTACAAAATGGAAAAGAATGGCGCTTAAACAGTTTGATATGCAGCCCGGAGAAGGTCTTAACACTGATATGAGAGCTGTCAGAAAAGACTACTTCCTGGATCATGATCACTCAAGCTATGTTGACCAGTGGGATTGGGAAAGAGTTATAACGGCAAAAGACAGGAATCTTGATTTCCTGAAAATGATCGTAAAAAAAATATGGAAAGTATTTGTTGGAGCAGAAAAACATGTTCAGGAACTGTTCCCTCAGTTAAAAGATCCGCGCTACCCGAATCTGCCTGAAGAGCTTGTATTTTTACATGCAGAAGAGCTTCTTGCTAAATATCCAGATCTTCCGAGGAAACAGCGCGAAACAAAAATATTACAGGAGTATCCTGCAGTATTTATAATTGGTATAGGCTGGGTTTTAAAAGACGGCTACCCGCATGAAATGCGCGCTGCTGATTATGATGACTGGGTAACACCTACTATCACAAAGAACGGTGAAACATTCCACGGATTGAACGGTGATATACTTGTATGGAACCATTTGACAAAACGCAGACATGAGCTCTCATCAATGGGTATAAGGGTAAATGCTGATTCATTAAGGGAGCAGTTAAAGCTTTCAGGTCAGCTTGATCTTGTATCAACACCATATCACAGCGCTGTACTGCATGATGAAGTTCCGTTAAGCATTGGCGGCGGTATCGGCCAATCACGCACCCAGATGCTTCTTTTAAGAAAAGCTCATTTAGGTGAAGTAAGCGTTACCATATGGCCAAAAGACTTAAAAGATATTTGTGCAGAAAAAAATATATTTGTACTGGAATAATATTGATATATATATATTTAAAACTGTAAAGGCGTCCCCTTGGACGTCTTTTTTTTTATACCATATTTCATTTATTGGATAATTAATATACATTAAATGGTTATATTTGTAAAACAAATAACTAAAAAGTGATATTATTATGAAAAATACTTTACAGGAAATAAAAGATAAGTTATCAGGTGAGAGTACTTTAACCGCGGAAAAGAAAGCAGAACTGCTTGGAATGCTTGACGAGCTTGAGGGTGAAATGGGAAGTGTTGAATCCAGCGAGCATGCGGAGAACATTCGCGGCCATATAATGCGTTCAGCAGATGAAGTTACAAAAGAGGAAAAAGACCCTGATCTGATAGAAAAAGCTATTGGTGATCTTAAAGATTCGGTAACTGAATTTGAAGTAAGCCACCCTAAGCTAGTTGAGAGCGTAAATAATATTTCTGCAATGCTGGCAAGTATGGGTATATAGTAATCAGTAGCACAGGCATTCCTGCCTGTGCTCCTTTATCAGAGTTTTCCCGGGAAAAAAAGCATATAAAAAACCCGCTCAAACTGAGCGGGTTTTGTTTATACTAATGTCAATATAACATTCCCAATCAGGAGCTTGGAAATGAGTAATATACTTATTTATTCAATATCATTTTCTTCGTGCTTGTAAATCCATCAGCGGATAATTTGTAGAAGTATATACCGCTTGAAAGATCTGAAGCATTGAAATCATAGCTGTATTTACCTGCTGCTTTGGTTTCGTTAACCAGTGTAGCAACATTTTTGCCTGTAATATCAAATACTTCAAGCCTTACAGATGATTCTTTTGGTAAATTAAAGCTGATGCTTGTATTGGGGTTGAACGGATTCGGATAATTTTGTTTCAGCTCAAAAGAAGCAGGAACTTCATTATTGTTTCCGTTAACACCAACGGGAAGTGCAGTTACTTCGCAAGTCCATGCCTGCATTGACCCAGTTTTATCATCAAACCAGAACGGGAAAATTTTTCCGTTACCCGAAGAAATACCTATATAGTCACCGCCATAAGAACCTAAGCCTGCTTCACCTTTAACTTTCCATGAATGATCACTTACTTTAACATCTATCCATGTGGTGCCGCCATCTGGAGACTGTGATAAATATGTATCACAGGAGTCGCCAACTGAAGGGAAATTCCTGTTATCATAGTAGCAGATATTAACTCCGCCGGTTTCATCAACCCTGATTGCCGGGAAGAACTGAACTTTACCGTTATTTAACGGGTCCTGGTTTACCCTGATACCTGCTGACCATGTTGCGCCGCCATCAGTTGACCGATGCATAACAACATCAGCATCAGTACCTGCGGGTGCCAGGTTTTTATCTGTAGAAACTATATAGATCCAGCCATTTCTAGGACCGCCGGATCTATCTACAGCTATTCTTGGAAAACTATTTACTCTGAAATTCCAACCATTAAATGAGGTGGACCTGATACCATTCATGTCATATGCATTTTCTGTAACTGTCCATGAACCTCCGCCATTTGTTGAACGTGCAAAACCGCAGAAGTCCTCAATTAAACCGGAGCTTGCTGGAGCTGCCCAGCATACATATACCTGGCCTGTCGGGCCAACACAAATATCAACCCCCTGTGAATAATGACCGCCGGGAGGAGTATTGATCTGTGTTACACCATTCCACGATACACCGCTGTTTGTTGTATATGAAAATACTATCGGCGGTGAACCTAATGCAAAGTTACTCCATACGCAGTAACTTCTCCCGTAATATGCACTTGAAGGAGCATCATCTGTTGAAGCAAAATTTTTATCAACGCTTCCTGATTGTATTGTTACCCTTCCGGACCAGCTTATACCGTTATTTGTTGAATAGGCTGCTACCATTCCGGGGCTATCCAAAGTAGTGAATATGATAACACCGTTTTTATCAATCGTCGGACCCGGATCGCTGGAAGACTGTGTGAACGGTGAAAGCAGGTTATTGCCTGTCCATGTAGCACCGCCATCGGTTGTAATATAACCGCCCTGGCCATATACACCGCTAGCGGTTGTATTTGCACCGCCAAACATAATGTTCTGGTTGGTTGGATGCCTTACCAGTATTATCTCATCCTGCTGAGCGCTTGGTGATGAGGGCAATACCCTGATGTTCGGGCCAACTGTTACTAAAACGTCATTTATTGTGTAAGTATGGGTTGCCTTATTCGGATTATCCCACGCATATAATTCCGAAGGAAGCTGTGTATAACTGCCCATTACAGGCTTTCTGGTTGTTGACCACTTTTCCTGCGACTGTAACAATGAGGCAGAAAATAGGATAACAAAAAGTACAGCAAAATATTTCATTTGTGTTTTGTTTAATTTGTGAAAAAACTCGTGGAAAGTTAGTGAAATTTTAGATATTTAGCAATATATGAATTTTATGAAAATGTAACGTAAACAGGTTAATGTGTGTTTTCTTGATATTTGAAGAACAATTGTAACAATTTATGCACTGGGCATGTTTATTACAGTAGGATATATATAAATTTTTCAAAACCATTCACTAAAAAGGAATTTATCATGAAATTAACAAACATTAAAAAAGAAAAACAAGAAGATCTGCCTGGATACAAACCCTATCCTGATAATGAGGATATTTTCAGGAAAGATGTTGAAACTGATATTGATCCTGAGAAATTAACAGATAATTCAATGGACCCCGATTCCATAAAAGATGAAGAAGTTATCAAAAAGAAAACATCTAAACCGCTTGATGAGCTTGACGTTCCGGGAAGTGAGCTGGATGATGAAAGTGAAATGTCAGGTAACGAAGATGAGGAAAATAATTACTATAGCTTAGGCGGTGATGATCACGCAGATCTGGATGAAGATAAAGCATGATAATATTAATCAGTGTTTATAAACCAAAAAGGGAGCAAGCTCCCTTTGATAACTTTATTTATTTTAGTTAGTTTATCTTTTCATCTTTTGGATTGATAACCGGCTGAAAGCCAAATCCGCCCTGCGGCGGTGCGCCGATTATCTGTATCTCTCCAAACTGATTTTCAAATTTATCAACATTATCCTTTAATGCACCCAGCAGCATCTTTGCATGCTGTGGTGTCATTATGATCCTTGCGCTTATCTTTGATTTGGGGATACCCGGCAGTACACGGGTGAAGTCTATAATAAATTCAGCGGGTGAGTGTGATATGATCGCAAGATTTGAATATATCCCCTCAGCCTCTTTTTCGCCAATTTCTATATTTATCTGCTGCTGGATGTTGTTTTCTTCGTTTGCCATAATTTGTCCTTTTTGCAAAAATAATTGCAATTTTTCACAGATACAAAGCATTTTTCATTGATTTTATTTGATAGTTTGAATATATTTGCATTCTGTAACATTATTTATTCCGAAGTAGCTCAGTTGGTTAGAGCATCTGACTGTTAATCAGAGGGTCGCAGGTTCAAGTCCTGCCTTCGGAGCTGAAAACCGCAATAAAATGCGGTTTTTTTAATATAAATGAATATCTATTACACATATATTTTAAAAAGTCTTAAAGATAGTACATTTTATATTGGGTCAACAAATGATGTATATAAACGAATTTTGGAACACAATACCGGAATGAGTAAGTATACTTCAAAAAAAATACCATGGCAATTGGTTTATTTTGAAAAATATGAGACATTGAGTGAAGCCAGAAAAAGAGAAAATTTTTTAAAGAAACAAAAGAATAAACAATTTTACAAAAGACTCGTTGCGGATTTTGATCCAGCTCAGTTGGTTATCCCGAGTACTCGGGATGACTGCCTGCCCCGAAACCTCGACTGTTAATCAGAGGGTCGCAGGCTGAAAGTCCCGGGAACTCGGTGATTCAAGTCCTGCCTTCGGAGCAGAAAACCGCAATAAAATGCGGTTTTTTTATTATTTATTTCTACTATCTTTATTTATGGAAAACAATACCGGTAAATTACATCACGTTGAAATTTATGTTTCTAACCTGAAAAATTCATCGAATTTTTGGGGCTGGTTTCTTGGAAAACTTGGATATGAAGTTTATTCTAAGTGGGATTCAGGTATCAGCTATATATTGGGTGATACTTATATTGTCTTTGTACAGACAGAAGATAAATATCTTGGTGAGCCATATCATAGATGCAGAACCGGCTTAAATCATCTGGCTTTTCATGCTGAATCAAAAAAGCATGTTGATGAAATAACCAATGAGCTTAGAAGCAAAGGAATTAAGATCTTATATGACGATAAACATCCTTATGCAGGGGGTGAAGATTATTATGCGGTATTTTTTGAAGATCCAGACAGGATAAAAGTTGAGCTTGTTGCACCGGTATAATGTTGAATTATTTTTTTGGGTAAGTTATTTTTTTTTAAGATTGATCTGAATAGTTTGCCGGCAAAATTCGGTTTATTAAAAGGTTTTGAAATTTTGAGTTTTCTTCAATATGGGGTAAATGGGCAGAATTTTCAAACCAAATTAACTCTTTAACAGGAGCATTTATTAATTTAAAATATTGTTCTGCCAGTATAAAAGGTGCTTCGTAATCATGTTTTCCCAAAATAAAATATACCGGTATATTTAAGTTTAATGCTTGTGTCATAAAATCTGTTTGTAAAAGCTCTGGAAATAATAATTTGACAGATGTAAATATTCCTCTGAAAAAATTTATTTTATCCTTTGTATTGTATTCCGGTGAGAGGATTAGATTTTTTAGAACAAGAAAAAAGGCACCATTAGAACTTCCGTATAACTCACCGCCATATTTCCCAAGAAGACGCCGCTCAGTCATGAATTTTTTTCTCCAGTTTCCAGTATATGGTGGTTTTCCAATTTCAATAAGCGTTTTGATATCGCTTTTCTTATCAGATCTTTTCGCCTGCTCTAAGGTCCATTCATAGGAAATTATTTCGTTTTCCATCATGTTTGCGATCTGTCCAATTCCGATATAAGCGTAATATAATTCAGGATATTTCTGAATTGTTAAAATGCCGAGCACACTACCCCATGAATGCCCGGTAAGGAATATTTTTTTTTGTCTGAAACGTTTACAAAGAAAATCTGTCAGTTCGTGAGCGTCCCTCACAAAACTGTTTATATTCATTGATGATATGGGAATATTTGCTGAAAAAGATTTAGCGGCCCCTCGTTGATCCCAACTGACTACTGTAAAATGTTTTTCTAAATCCTGCATATTTCTGCGTAAAAGTCCCATGTCAGATGTGCCCGGTCCGCCATGTAAAAAAAGTATAACCGGATTTCTGTTGCTATTACCCCGTATAAGTATCCATTGTTCATAACCTCCCAGTTTTACTTTTTCCAATGAAGCAATGCTTTCCGGTAATTGGTTACCGTTTCTATCCTTAATAGTATTTGTGTAACCGGGTAAAAAACATAATATACTTAAGGTTATAAATATTATCAATAATATAATTCCATATAACAGCATTCTTTAATATCAGGTGTAATAATATTTTTTAAATGCAGGAAAAATGATTTTTCCACTGTTGTTACTGCTGAATAGTGTGAATACTATGACAATCTTTTTAATCTAATTTAAAAAGATAAAAGATCAAGTTATCTCTTTTTCCCGGGAAGATCAGGCGGGTAAGATTTGTCATCATGGCACTCCGTGCATGCAGGTGTTTTATTGAAATCACCTTTTAAATGACAATTATTGCATTCAAGCTCTTTGTGGCTTTCTGAAAAAACAAATCCAGCCAGTTTATGATCAAAGGAAGTTGTAAAATTCTTATGGCATGAAGCGCATTTGTTACTAAGCTTCTTATACGGCATAATGCTGCCGTGACACTGCGTACACTCAAGCTTGCTGTGATATTGATTTAATTTCCAGCCGCTGGATCTTGCATGATCAAATGATGACATTTCTTTTTCCTGGTGGCACTTCAGGCATGAGTCACCATAATGACAGTTAATACACGGTTTATGGTGCTCTTCAATCGATTTCTCATTCGTTATCAGCTTATCAAAATTGTTTTCTTTATTTGAGCTGTGGCATTTTATACAGCTTTCCTGTGAATGGCAGCTTTTACAATTAACTTTAAAAAGCTCAATATGCTCCTTGTGGTAGAAAGTAACAGTTTTATTTACTTTGGATTTTGTCTGCCAAACCAGTTTTACAGGCATTGAAAGTTTTGGAATTGACTTACCTTTCATATCATCTGGCTTTTGTACCTTCTCTATAGTTCTTCTTGCGTGACACTGGTTATTGCAGCCGTTCTCATTGCTCCATTGCTTATGACATGTCATGCACTGCCTGTGATATGCTGCTTTAAGATCCGGCAGAGATATTTCTTCCCTGCTGCGGTTATTATCATGGCATTTTCTGCAGTTCAAAACCGGTCCGGTTGTATTATAATGATGGCACCCGGTGCAGCCTTCGGACATTTCAGACATTTTTGCATGATCGCGGTGTGAAAATACCACGCCTTTGTAATAATCTGTCATACCGTCAATTATTACTGTCTCCGGTCCTTCTTCTGGCGAATGATAAACTGATATCATTTCAGTTCTTGGACAGTCAAGAAGTCCGGGGTCGTTTATGGTTGGATATTCACTTGCATGGCATGATTTACAACTTAGGGTTTGTTTTACTCGCTCAGAGGGTCTATCAAGAACTTTTTTTGTTTCAGGTTCAGTTGTGATTTTGCTCACTGTGGTTGTTTCCT
>CAZOAP010000086.1:0-12298 GCA_964577645.1 uncultured Ignavibacteriales bacterium | reverse complement strand
ATTCAGCGAGCTGAATAAACGCAATGTACCCTATGATATTACAGCCCGTGATTTTGCACAGACACTGGACCTTTTAAAAATGTGGAACATTCCTCACACGGCAATCGGTGCCCACGGGGGGAAAAATAAATTAAAGAAAATACTTAACCTGTTACAGCGCAAAGGAGAATTAAAGCGCTATATTAATAATAAATATTCAGGAAAGCCAAAGCCGGAAATCGCGGTCAGCCATGGCTCAAGGACACAGCTTATAGCATCCAAATCACTTGGAATAAGAACACTCCTTATGATGGATTATGAATTCACCGAAACACATATATTTAACCGTTATGCAAATGATATACTTGTTCCTGTATTTATACCGGATAAGAGGCTGAGAAGTAACGGCATAGATCTAAAGAAGGTTACCAGGTATAACGGGTTTAAAGAAGAGCTATATTTAAATTCATTTAAAGCCGATAGTAATTTCAGGGAAAGTATTGCTATTGATGATTCACAAGTATTGGCAGTTGTTCGTCCCCCGGGAATGCTGGGCAACTACCATGACAGCAGAAGCGAAGAATTGCTGATACATGCACTGAATCACTTAAGCTCTCACAGCGGCTGTATTGTATTGATAACAAGCCGCTCACAAAAAGACAGGGATTTCATTACATCAAACATTAAAAACAAAACAAACATCCGTTTCCTTGAAAAGGCTGTTAACGGACTTGAGCTTGTAAATGCAGCCGATATAGTTTTAAGCGGCGGGGGAACGATGAACAGGGAATCTGCGCTGCTTGGAACAAATACATTCAGTATTTTTACCGGCAAAAGGCCGTACCTTGATGAATATCTTGAAGAAACGGGAAGACTGAAGTTTATTACAACAAAAGAGGAAATTGAAAATATTAAAATAGAGCGCACCAGACAAAAAGAGCCTTATCCATTCAATAAAAATATTGTGCAGGAAGTAACAGATATTATTTTAAGCAAGCAAGGTGCTGGGAAATGAAGAAACTGTTACTGTTACATGGAGCGCTGGGCTCAAAAGATCAGTTCAGTGAGCTTATTGCAAAATTAAGGGGTAAATATGAAGTACATGCAATAAATTTTTCAGGTCATGGCGGAAAGGATATTCCAGCCGAACCTTTTACCATGGAAATGTTTGCAAAGGATATAGCTGGTTATCTTGACGAAAAAAATATAAGCGAAATAGATGTGTTTGGTTACAGTATGGGCGGTTATGCAGCGCTGCTAATGGAATTGCAGAGCCCCGGAAGAATAAAAAAAATTTTTACACTTGCAACAAAATTTGAATGGTCACCCGAAATTGCAGAACGTGAAGTTAAGATGCTTGATGCAGAAAAGATAAAGAAGAAAGTGCCAAAGTTTGCAGAAGAGCTTGCTAAAAGGCACGGTGAAGAAAACTGGGTAAAATTACTTGAGAAAACAGCTGCAATGATGAGAGAGCTGGGAAATGGCAACCCTTTGGAGTTAAATCAGCTTAGCAATGAAGTGATGGTGGCAGTGGGTGACAGAGATAATATGGTAAGTCTGGAAGAAACCATTACGGCATACAGGGCAATACCGAACGCAAAACTATTGGTTATTCCCGGAACACCGCATCCTATAGAACAGGCTAATATTGGAATACTTGCTGAAGAAATAAAAAGATTTTTAATATAAGAATATTTTGGTTTTATGTTAACCCGTCAAGATCAACACCGGTTAAATTATTAACATTTGCTGTAATTTTTTCAATATCCCAATCCCACCATTTTAAATCCAGTAGTTTTGCAATTTTTTCTTCGGTAAATCTTTTACGGATAAGTTTTGCCGGATTGCCGCCAATAATTGAATACGGCTCAACATTTTTAGTTACTGTTGAATTTGAAGCAATTATTGCTCCATCACCGACAGTAATACCAGCCATTAACAAGGAGTTGTATCCTATCCAGACATCATTTCCAATGACAAGATCACCTTTAAAAGGATACTCTCTTTCTTCCATTGCTTTATCCCATCCATTGCCGAATATACCAAAGGGGTAAGCTGAAATTGCATCGGTTAAATGGTTAGCACCGTTCATAATAAACTTAACGTCAGAGGCTATCATACAGAACTTTCCAATAATGAGCTTATCACCGGAGAAATCGAAATGATACTTAACATTCTTTTCGAAATTGTGAACGTCTTCGAAGTCATCGTAATAAGTATAATCACCAACAATTATATTTGGGTTTGTAATGATATTCTTTAAAAAACAAAGTCTGTCATATCCGGCAAGCGGATAAATTGTATTTTTATCGGGTCCGTTTTGTGACATATATATTATTTATTATTTACTGAATACTTCCTGATTCTTTATCTTTTCTCAGGGGGAGCGGCGCCTGCATTGCAGAACAATCCATAAGCTTAACGGCTTTACTCATATTTACAGTGTTGGCAACAAGTTCTTTAATTGAGCGCTTCATGTAGCGTGATTTGCGGAAATCCTGAACGTTATGCTCCATATCTTCAGAGATCCAACCCCGGCTCCATCCAACGAAATTAAACGGCGAGAATGTAAAACCAAGCTCTGTAAAAAACACGCTCATTTGTCCCGCAACCTGCTGAATATTATCCTGCCCGCCTGTAATGATAAATCCCGCAACTTTATTTTTGATGAGAACTTTATCAAAAAGCGTGATCTGGTTCTGCACACAATTCAATCTTTCGGCCATCCTGTAATAAAGCGATGATGCATTACCCCAGCGTATTGGTGTAGCTACAAGCAGCACATCAGCCCATAGGATCATTTGCCTGTAAACTTCGGTCATTCCGTCCGCTGGTTTTTTATCGGTGATTGTACATGGCCAAGTGCATGCTTTTTCATGCAAAGAGTAGTATCCCTCGCATGCGCGAAACTCAAGCTCGCGCAGCTTAAGCATTTTTGTTTTAGCTCCGAATTCTTTTTCTGCATGGTCTAAGGCCAGCTGCAGCGCTTCTTCGGAGGTTGAGGGTCTTGGAATTCTGGCATTCAGGTTTGTTGTTGATAAGCCGAGTACATTCAGGCTGTTATGCGTGGTTTTATATTCAAGATTGACAAGGTCAGCTATTTCGGGGTGATCATGCGATGCTGCTTTAGCATTCACAAGGGGTTTATCAGATACAAATATTATTCCATCATCAATTTTAACTTCAAACACAGATTGCTGGTCTTTATATCCGCCGGGAGCTTTGCCTGTTTTAATGTTATACTGCCAGCCGTGCCATGGACAAGTAACACAGGTTTCACCGTTAACATCTGTTACGTTGCCTTTTCCGATCGGTCCGCCTTTATGCAGGCATGCGTTTCCCAGGGCAGTAACTTCTCCGTTATAATGGAATAGTGCAATTTCACGATTACCTATCTTAACGATAGATTGTGTACCTTCGGGTAATTCATTAAGCAGAATTGTCTGGATGAAGTTCATGGCATTAACAATATAATTACAGAAAATATTTATTTTTCTATGAAGCAGCCCTCATGATCAAAAAGGCATTAAGCAATATATATACAGTAACAACGGAATAAAAACTTGCCATATCCAGCTTTTTAGCTTTGGTGATGAACTCGGGTTTTTCAGTTTCATTCCATTTAAATGAAATTACCGCAACCACAAGTATAACAAATATAGCAATGAATGTAATGTTGTGAATGTTATCAAACAGTGTGTTAGATACGGTTGAAGGTACAGCAGATTCAATTATATACTTGTTTCCAACAGCAGCAAACAGGCCCCCAACGCAGAGTCCAAGCCTGTCAGCTGGTTTTACAAAAAAGGCAAGCAGTACAATGGAAAATGCTACATAAACACCGGTAAGCATTTTGAACAGTGTGTTCCATGAATTTTCGCGGGTCAAATAAATATCAGCAGTCACAGAAGGGTAAGTGCTTGAGCCTTTAATCACAGGGTCACCAAATGTAGTGTTATACGTTTGATTGTTAACATAAAAAGCCAGGGAATCAATTTTCCAGTTGCTGAGAACCAGGTTTGAATCAATACTTGAATTACCAAGATCTGACACAAATGCCAGCTTTTTTGTATCATATATTGTATGATCTATATGCAGCGTTAATTTCTGCTTATCAAAAGGGAATGCGGATACATCCCACTCCTTAAACACTACTGAGTTGAATTTCATCATATCCCAGTTTATACTGTCCTTTTTCATTTTTGCGTAGTTTGAAAAAGAGGTCGACTTGGAATTGGTAACTTCAACAGCATCATTGAACTGCAGGCTGTCATTTTTGTAATTGAACCACAGCCAGAAATCAGCCGAAAAGCTTTGATCGCTTATATTAAAATCGGTGAGAGAATTAAAATATATCCCAACTTTACATGTATCTTCAGCGGAAAAAGAGTTTTCACAAGCTATAGAAACTGTTAACAGTACAAAAAATACAACAGATATTTTCATTAAATACTTTAAAATTAATAATATAATCTGCAAAGTTAACAAGCCTGCTTATTAATTGTTAGTCAAAGGAAATTTTTCTGTTATTATATTATTGCAGTTGAATTTAATAAATGATTATTTTATAATTGTAACTTCTATGAAAAAAGCCATCTCCATTCTGATACTGGGACTGATGCTGTATAATATACTGGGGTATTATTTTGTATACCTTGGAATGATCATTCAGGCAAAAGCAGAAATGAAGGAGAAGATCGATGACAGTGATTATGAAAAAGAGCTCATTACAATGGTTTTTGACGTCAGTAACGGAGTTATTCTGGATAAAGGGATAGATTTTAAAAATGAAGATGAGTTTGAATATAAAGGCGAGATGTATGATGTTGTAAGCTCTGAAACAAAAGGCGGCTTTGTATATTTTTACTGTATCAACGATAAGAACGAAGAATCAGTCCGCGCATCACTTGAAAAGCATGTGGCATACCATTTTTCAACTGATGCTGCTTCACAAAAGAGAGTGAACACCTTTAACAAAAATATTGTAAAAAAGGGAATAACAAATAATTCAGAAATACAGGTAAGCAGGATAAATAATAACTGCTTATTCTTTAACCCGCAAATTGACTTCCTTATTACCGTAACCAGAGAAATTAAAACACCCCCTCCTAAATTAAGTTAATCAGATAAAACTGTTTTCAGATCACGGACTTGTTGCCCAGGTAACCGGCACCGTGCACAGTACTTTATTTAACATTAACTAAATTAAAGGAATTAATATATATGAGATACTTTTTATTGGTATTCGCATTGGTGTGTATCTATGCCAATACGTATTCACAGGGGGTTTTAAAAGGAGTTGTAAAGGATATTCAGAACAACCAGCCGATACCCGGCGCAGTTGTTAAAATAAACGGAACAAGCCAAAGCACATCAACAGATGATGACGGAAATTTTTCACTGGATTACAGCAGCGATTTCAAAACGATCAACATTAAAGCAATCGGGTATTCCGTACAGGATATTCCCGTGACTGATAAATCAAAAGAGCTGGTAATAGCACTTGACCCGACAAATCTTTCAACAAGCGAAATACAGGTTGAAGGAAACAAAAAGAAAAATCTTGAAACACCTCAAAGCATCGGGTTTTTATCAAAAGAAGATATTAACCGCGATATCGGCCTGAACATACAGAACACTATGAACCTTATTCCCGGTGTTAAAATGCAGTTCAGGAATCTTGGCTCAGGCGTATTGCTTGCTATCCGCGGATATGGCCTGGAAACACGCTTTAACGGCAACGGATACAAAGCGTATTATAATGATATTCCTCTGACTGATGCTGACGGTACAACAGCACTTGATGAAGTTGATTATACAAACCTTTCATCAGTTGAAGTTTATAAGGGACCTTCATCCAGCATGTACGGAACCGGTATTGCGGGTGTGCTTAACATGAGAAGCTCAAAAGCACCATGGGGAACAAATCTTATCCTTGGCGGGCTTGGCGGTTCATTTGGGTTATTCAGGACCAATACCGGTTTAAGCATAGGAAACGAAAGGCTCAGCATGTTCATTAATTACGGGCACCAGAAGGCTGATGGATTTAGAGAGCACAATATTACAAAAGAAGATTTTGCACTTATAAACGGAAGCGTATTTATGGATAGCCGCAATACACTTTCATTCTTCGGAAATTATTCAAACGTATACAATGCGCTGGCGGGAGAGCTTGACAGCTTAACCTTCTACAATAATCCTGAAGAAGCTGATACAAATTACATCAAGAACGATGCTCACATAAAATCAGAAAGCAGCAGGCTTGGATTTTCATTTGATCATATGTTCTCAAAAACATTCAGCAACAGAACAACATTCTATGCCGGTTACTTTTTCCTCGACCAGCCATCTGCAGCGGGCCTAACAAGAACAAACAAAACAAAAGTCGGCGCAAGAACAACGTTCAGCTTTACACCTGTTATCGGAAAGATAAAAACACGATTCGCCTTCGGCGGTGAGTTCCTGCAGAACCTGAACTTTGCAAAATCATATGCGCTTGCAAACAATATCCAGGGCGCATTAAGGGGTGACCAGGAAATTAAGCCTCTTGCATACAATGTATTTGCACAGGCAGATATAAATATCACCAAAACAACATTATTCACAGCAGGTGCAAGCGTAAACTTTACAGAGTACCAGGTTTATGATATGATACCGCAATCAAACACCCACGTAAACGCTTCCGGTTACAGGAGGTTTGACCCGGTTATAACGCCAAGGGTAGCGATTAACCAGCTTATCAATCCAAACGTTTCAGTATATGCAAGCTTCAGTATGGGTTTTGCACCGCCCTCAACAAGCCAGGTACTTATTACACAGCTTGGCAAGGTAAACCTTGACCTGAAACCTGAAAATGCTATGAGCATTGAAATAGGCACAAAAGGCAGCCTGTTGAAAAACGCTCTTAACTATGAAGTTGCAGGTTACCAGATGAGCGTAAAAGATAAGCTTGTAACACAGAACTTTGCAGCTGCAAACGGCAATCCTGCATATTCCATAACAACAAATGCAGGGGAAGTAAGATACCGCGGAGTTGAAGCTAAATTAAATTACTCGTTCATGCCGCAGAATTCAAAGATATTCAGTCTTATCCGTCCGTTTGTTACATATACATTTACAGATAATAAGAACGTGAACTTTAAGAACAACAATAACAACGATTCCACAACAGTTGATTATACCGATAAGGTTGTACCCGGTATTGCACCGCATGTTATAAACGCAGGTCTTGATGTTGAAACAAAACAGGGCGTATATCTTAATGTAACATATTCATACACTGATAAGATATATTTAACATTTGATAATGCACACGTTGCTGAAGCATACGGACTGCTGAACTCAAGGCTTGGGATAAGAAGGAACATTGCAAAAAGATTTAATATAGATCTATACGGCGGCGCTGATAATCTTACAGGACAACTGTATCCTACAGAATTGTTCCTTAATGTAAATGATAAGAGATACTATATTTCAGGCCCCAATAAGGCAACATTTTACGGCGGACTTTCTCTGCAGTACCTGTTTAATTAATATTTATAGATTTCTCATTTAATATATTTCCTCCGGCACCAGGGCTCTTTGCAAAAAGGGTCCCGGTGCTTTTTTAAAAAACAATAAAATAAATGGTAAAATTAAAAGTTGCTTTAATAATACTTCTAGCGGTAGTTTTTTCTTCCTGCGGAAGGTTTGGCAACAAAAAAACTGAATCAACTGACCAGAAATCCACACGTATAGTCTGTGTATCAAAACAGCTGAATGAAATGATATTTGCACTTGGCGCAGGTGATAAGATAGTTGGTGTAGATCTTTCAAGTACATACCCGCCGGAAATAAAGAACCTGCCAACCGTCGGCTACCACAGAATGCTGAGCGCAGAAGGTATTATTTCACTTAATCCAACCGTTGTATTTCACGATGGCAATATAGGACCGGATAATGTTATACCCCAGCTGGAAAAAGTAGGCATACCAATTAAAAAATTCTCTTCCACACCTTCGATTGACAGCACATATATATTAATGCGTATCCTTGGGAAAGAATTCGGCGCGGAAGATAAAGCAGAGATGCTTTGTAAAAAGCTGGAAGAGGATCTTAAAAAAGCGCAGAATAGGCTAGCTGAATATAAAACAAAACCAAGAGTACTGATAATACATTACGGAAGGGCAAACAATAATTATTTTGTAATGGGAAGGCGCGGCAACCAGAACACGCTTATAGAAATGGCAGGGGGTGTGAATGCTGCAGATTCATCGGGATTCAGGCTTTTGAGCTCTGAATCAATTGCAGCAAGCCAGCCGGATATAATCCTGGCAACAGATTTTGGTTTTGACCTGCAGGGTAATGTTGAAAAATTTGTTGAGCTCCCGGGAATCAGCTTAACACCTGCTGCAAAAAATAATAAGATATTCCGTGTAGAAGAGCACGATATGGTATATTTTGGTCCAAGAACAGGTGAAATACTGCTGATGCTTATGGACCTGATCCACAGGTAAAAACAATTAACAAAACATGCCGCAGATAACTTTATTTTGAATGAACTTTGCTGAATAACGTAAGCAACCGAACGATCTATATTTTCCTTGCAGCATTACTTTTTATACTGGTATTGGTTTCAGCCGGGGTAGGAGCTGTATACCTTCCTGTTGGAGAAATCATTGATATAGTTTTGAACTTTTCCGGAATAAAACAGAGTGCAGTAAATCCCGTGCACGAAGGGTTATTTTTCCAGATTAGATTACCAAGAACATTCCTGTGTTTTATTGTCGGTGCAGCGCTTTCCGTTTCCGGAGCCGTGATGCAGTCGCTATTCCGCAATCCTATTGTTGAGCCCGGGCTTGTTGGTACTTCTGCCGGTGCAGCGCTGGGTGCATCATTTATTTTTGTGTTCGGCAAGCTTGATATTTTTAAGAACATGGCATTTATGGGTGACCTGCTGATGCCCGTTGTTGCTTTTGCAGGCGGACTTGCTGCTACTGCAGTTGTATACAGTTTTTCAAGCAGCTTTGGCAAAGTTAACGCTGCAACAATGATACTTGCAGGAATTGCTGTAAATGCAATGGCTGCAGGCGGTACGGGATTTTTGGCATACATTGCTCGTGACCCGCAGGCAAGATCAATAACTTTCTGGAGCCTTGGCACGTTTTCAGGGGCTGACTGGAAAGGAGTGCTTATAGTACTGACTGTCAGCGTTACATGCATTATAACTCTTGCCGGGTTTGCAAAACAGCTGAACGCCATACAGCTTGGCGATAGTGAAGCAAACTATCTTGGAATAAATGTAGAGAGAATGAAAATACAGATAATACTTGTGAATACTTTGCTGGTATCTGTGGCTACATCAATGGTTGGTGTAATAAGCTTTGTCGGTCTTGTAGTTCCGCATCTTTTAAGGATCCTGAAAGGCTCTGATAACAGGTATTTAATAACGGGTTCAGCTTTGCTAGGCGCAGTAGTGATGATAACGGTAGATATGCTTTGCCGAATAATTATAGCGCCGGCAGAAATGCCGATAGGTATAATTACAGCATTTGTCGGAGCGCCTGTATTCCTATGGCTGCTTTACAGGAACAGGAATTCTGCAAGGAAAGGCGGCTTTTATGCTTAGGGCTCACAACATTTCATATGCAATAGGTGATAAGCTGCTAGTTAAAGATATTAATTTAACAATGAAAGCCGGCGAAGTTAATGTTATCATGGGGCAGAACGGAGCCGGAAAATCAACACTGCTAAAGATCCTAGCCGGAAGTATAAAACATTACGGCGGAGAGGCTTTAATTAATAACCGCAACATACTGGGATACAGCCAGGGGGAGCTAGCAAAATTAAGGGCAGTACTTTCACAGCATTATGAAATATTTTTCCCTATAACAGTTGATGAAATTGTAATGATGGGCAGGTATCCGCATTTTAAAAGCTCGCCGGGCAAAATTGATATTGAGATCTGCATTGAGGCAATGGAGCTGATGGGAATCCTTGAATTGAGGAACAGGGATTACAATACACTTTCAGGCGGCGAAGCACAGAAAACACAAATGGCAAGAGTACTTGCACAGATATGGCAGGATAAAGAATCAGAACAAAGCCCGAAAATATTATTTCTTGATGAACCGGTATCAAGCCTTGACCTGCACTACCAGCATCATATAATGCAGGTTGCAAAAGATTTTGCAGCAAGAGGTAACCTTGTTGCCGCTGTACTGCACGATATAAACCTTGCAGTTAGCTATGCGGAGAGGATAATTTTTATGAAAGACGGGAAGATATTAAAATGTTATAATTCAGGCGAGAAAATTGAAAACGAAGTTGTAAGCAGAGTTTTTGATATTAAAACACACTCCATTATTAACCCTGTAAACGGTAAACAGCTTTTTGTGGTTAATAATATTTCTTAAAATTGGTCAATTTAGGATATGCGGGGATTCTTTGTTTGTAATAACGTAAATTGAATCAAACAATGCCTTACTGCCGTTAAAGACATTCATATCAACCAGCCCATCAATACCTTTTATCAGCCCTTTATTGCTGTATTGCCAGAAAGTCCACCCCCTGCCGTCAGAAAATTCAGGTGTATCATGAATATCACGTATCCAGATGCCGTATTCTTTGAATCCGGGCTTCAGGTAATTATTGTAAGTATCGTAATCTGTATAAATAACGGGTGTTCTTTTGTAGAAGTCACGTATCCGCTCAAGACAGATAGATATTTCCTTAACGACCTGCTCTTTTGATTTATCGGTGTTTAGCTCAGCGGGGAATTCAATATCAACCACAGGCGGCAGTGAAATATTTTCAGGCTGTACAACAGTTATAAAATTAACAGCCTGTTTTAAGGGATCTTTTGACGCAAGATAAAAGTGATATGCACCGGTTCTTAAACCAACATGTTTTGCATTTTTGATATTGTAACGGTACAAACTATCAGTAAATGTTTCGCCTTCTGTTGCTTTAATATAGACGAAGGATATTTCATCCTTTGAAGCTTTATCCCAGTCAATATTGCCCTGGTGATGCGAGACATCAATGCCTCTTACAGGGTAAGCATCTTTTGAGGGACGGTTAAAGCCAAGATCACTGCATGAAAGGACAGCTGCCAAAGTAAGAATTGCCAGACTCAATTTCACGAGATTATTTCCCTGTATGCTGAGCTTCATAACAGCAGCTAAATAATAAATTACTTTAATTCTTCTGGGGGCTGGTAAATATATACTATCCATTTATCTGATTCCATAACCTTTGTCATATCGTTTCTTTTATAATGGCGTGGCGCTGTAAGCTCTGTGAATATTCTGTTGATTACAGTATTTGCATTTTTGCGGTACATAATTATACCTTTACGGTTCCTTTTTAAAAATGCTTTTATTTCTGCGGTTAGTCCATCTTTATCTGCTGGTGTGTTTAAGCCGGATATAATTATATTCCCAGATGGAACCAGGTTAGTTCTGTATGGAATGAAATACAAATCTTTGTTATTATCATCAGCATCAAAGATAAGTGCCGGGTATTGTTTTATATTATTATCTATAAATTCTATAAGTTTTCGGGTTTCTTCCGGTTCTGAAAGAGTAACTATTAATTCTGTATCCCGAGGGAAGAAATGCTTATAGCTTTCAGGCGCAAATTTATTTATATATGATAGCGGTATACATGAGAGTATAACTACAGATGCGAATGCTATCTGAAGTATGCCGGAACGTATTTTGAGTAGATCGCTGTTTAAACCTGCTGCTGCAAAGAAGGGTGCTATCAAAAACATTAAGTAAATATATTGCGTAGAATTAAAATATGTTGAAAAAATGGCCGATATGCCATTTGCAGCTGCTGTTGCCAGTAATGGGATAAGTAATGCAATCAGGAAAACTTTAGGATAACTTTTGAAAACAACAATTATACCTTTTGCGAAATAATAGAAAATAATGATTGTTAAACCTATCACTATATAACAATATGGAAGGAAAAACCCATGGAGTCTTAACCCGGGGTTTGATCCAGGTATAGAAAATGAGTATAAATTATTTAACACAGGGTGATATGATATGAACGGGTCACCAAATGCTGAGTAACTTAATGCTGCCCAAATTAACGGGAAGAGCATTGAAAGCCCGATAAAATAACAGCAGCCATTCTTTCTGGTTAAAAATGCAAGCAGGCACATTGGCAGTATCACAAAAACCGCTTCAGGGGATGCTGCAAGCGCAAGAAACGAAAAGATACCCGAGATAATAAAAGAGGTAACACTTTTATCTGAACCAAGGGCTTTGATAAAATAATATATCATAATACACACAGCTGCAAGATATATTTGCTGAGGGCCGGGTTC
>CAZOAP010000085.1:0-12573 GCA_964577645.1 uncultured Ignavibacteriales bacterium | reverse complement strand
TTCCTCAGCGGGTAAGCATTGATTTGCCGCCATCAGTCATTTTCAATATCAAGCTCGTAAAGCATGTGGTCAATTGCTGCGGGATTCTGCTCTTTGCCTAATGCTGAAAATCCCCACATCCTTGCGAATGGTTCCGGTGAAGTTGATGATGTCATCAGTTCCGTATTGAATGCTTCGAGGGTTTGTTTATCTGCTGTTCTGCTGAAGGCAAAAATGATATTTCTTCTTAATGTTGAGTCAGCTGAGCTTTCCATAAGCTCAGCAAGCTTTAAATAAGCTTTATCATTTTTTATTTTCCTGAGTCCAAATCTTGCAATTGCCATAGCTATGGCAGATCTCACATTATCATTTGTTGAAGTAAGCTGTGTTAATGTATTTAAGTCATCTAAATTTCCAACCCTGCCTAAAGCATCTATAATAGAGCCAAGAACTGCCGGGTCATTTTCTTTGGATAAATATTTATTCAAAATTTTCCGGGAATTTCCTGAAGGTATCTGGCCTAAAGCAAAAAATCCTGTTTCTTTTACACCGGGAATAGTTACAGTTTCTAATAGTTTATCTATATATGTTACGCAGCCTGAATCATCCGCATTTGCATAACACATAAATGCTGAATATTTTTTTATATCAGAGCCGTTCATTGCAAGGTTATATACTTTTTCAAAATCCTGTGACCGTTTGTCCTGCAGCTCAGGTATTTCCCGGTCTTCTTTTGAAATTGGCTGTGAGAAAACTGTAAAAGAGATGAACAATAAAACTAACCCAATTGTCACTCTGAACAAAGTGTTTTGATATGTTTTTACACACCCCGTCTTCACCTCCGGTGAAGACACCTCTCTCAAGAGGGGAATATGGGATTTAATTCCCCTCTTGAGAGGGGAGGGAGCGAAGCGGAAGGGGTGTGTTATATTAATCTGAAAATTACTATTTTTTCTTAACATCGGTCTTTTTCTTTGTTTCGGGTTTCTTTGTTTCAGTTTTCTTCTTTATAGTCTCTTTTTTATCAGTTTGTTTCTTCTGCGGGGTAACCTTAACATCATTTTTCTTCTTATCAACTTTTTTCTGTTCCTTCTTTTTTACGTCCTGTTTTTTCTGCTCATTCTTCTTCTTCTGGTCATCAAGCTTCTGTTTATCATCTTTTGCCTTATCCTGTTTTATCTGTTCCTGTTTTTCAAACTCATCTTTCCTTGATGCAAAATCAGAGAAGTTATAGAATTTATATCCAAGCTTCTTTAAGGTAAGTATATCATTGTAAAATCCCTGGAAATCATCTTTGTTAACAGATATTGCAGTAATAATACTTTTGGCTAATGAACCCTTATTTTTTAAATTTGCGGTAAATACATTGTATTTCTCTTTTGAATCTTCTTCTGCCTTTGTGAGAAGCTGTGCAAGTTCATAATCATTAATTACCTTAATCTTATAACCCGCAAAATCATTTGTTATTGCGGTCATAACCTGCGGTGTGACCTCATTATCCTTTTTTGTCAATAGTACTGTGGGAACAGTGGGGTAATCAACAGAAAAACTCTTTACCCTTTCATGAATGGCTTTTTCATCCATGCCGGAATTAAAATCTGTCTCATAATTATCCTTTCCGCCAACAGTCATATTAATTATTACATCCTTTTTGCTGTGTAAAAGCTTGTTCTGCAGGTCAATATCATCCAGGTTCCTGGGGAAAACAAAACTGAACTCAGTTTTGTTTATGAGCAGCTTATCAACTTCTTCGGGGGAGTAATCAGAAACATTGTTAAGTATGATACATATAATAGAGCTTTCCCTGTGTATCTTATCTGAATGCATGATATTCAGCTTTGCAAGCGGCAGCTTGCCGCCTGTAGTATCACCGGAGGTTAACATCAATACAATATCTTTGGTAATAATATCTTCATTAACATATGATCTCAGGCCAAGTGAACCTGCATATGATGAAATATCAGCATTCACTTCAATGGTTGAAAGGTCAGTTGGTATTAAAACATTTTTTGTAAACAGCTCGGAATCCTTATTTGCAGGCTTCGAGCCCTTTTTAAGGTTCTTATCTTCACCCTGCTGTGTGATCCATTCGCTTTTTATACCGAAGTTCTTAAGTACTGAATCTATCCCGGGAGAAAGTATCACTTTAAGCTGTTCTATATCAATTTTCCGGGGCTTATCTTTATCCTCGGAGCTATCGCCTAATATAGTAATACCCGTTTTATCTGTTGAAGTACCCTTATTCAGCACAAATTTTGAAATTAACAGCACAGAAGCTACAACAATAAGGGCAGCTATTACTATTGCCTTATTACGGAACGATTTAAAGAATTCTTTTATTTTAGATATTATCAAATAATTAACTGAAATTACTACATATTAAATATAAATATGGCAGTTTTTTATAACTAAAAATATTTATATTTTGTCATTAATACTACATAAATTTCAATCATAAAGAGGGGATATTAATTATGGAACCAATTCCTGTAATGCAGGATGCTTATACCGGCGAACAGGACCAGGCAAGAACATTCATATTGAAAGTCTATATATGGATGTCTGTTGGGCTGTTTATTACCGCAGCAACTTCAATTGCTCCGTTTTTGGTTTTTTCTGAAACACAGATAATGAACATGATTGCCGATAATATTATTATATTTTACGGCCTTCTTATATTTGAATTCCTTATAGTGCTTGGACTTTCCTACGCTATTAACAAAATTCCTGCTATCCTGGGTTTAGCAGTTTTCCTTTTCTACTCATTTTTAAACGGTGTTACGTTAACCCCGATATTTTTAATTTATACCGGGGCATCAATATTTTCCACATTCCTAATCTGCGCAATGATGTTTGGCGGAACAAGTATACTTGGTTTTGTTACAAAAATGGATCTCAGCAAATTTGGCGGATATTTAACAATGGCACTATTCGGCTTAATTGCTGCAATGGTTGTAAATCTCTTCCTTAACAGCAACTTTATGAGCTGGATCATTTCAATTATAGGTGTTGTTTTGTTTGTAGGGTTAACAGCCTATGATACACAAAAGATCAAAAAAATGGCGGGTTACATTGATGCAGGCTCTGAAGACGGCAAAAAAGCCTCTATCATGGGTGCATTAAACCTGTATCTCGATTTCATCAACCTGTTCCTCTTCCTTTTAAGATTGCTTGGGAGAAGGAATTAAAATTCATCCGTGATTATTTTCAGCAACTAAATTTATTATGAAAAAACTAATTGTAATTGTATTTCTGCTTTTTGTTTCTTCACATGCGTTTTCACAATTGACGTATGTGAGTGCATTTCCCAATGTAACATTTTCAAATCCGGTTTTTCTTACTCACTCCGGTGATGGAACAAACAGGATCTTTGTAGTTGAAAAGGGCGGCTATATAAGGGTAATGCCTAATGATTCAAACGTAAGCAGCTATTCAACTTTCTTAAATGTAACAAACCTTATAAGTACAAATTACACAGAAAAAGGATTGCTTGGACTTGCTTTCCATCCAAATTATGCCTCTAACCGGTATTTCTATATTTATTATACCAGGTTAAGTGATGGTGCTTTAACTGTAACACGTTTTACAACACAGGCAGGTGATCCAAATAAAGCTGATTCACTCAGCGGACTGCAGATAATTACAATTGCACATCCAACTAACCTGAACCATAACGGCGGCAACTTAATGTTCGGTCAGGATGGATATCTATATTTAGGTCCCGGTGACGGCGGCTCAGGCGGTGACCCGCCGAACAATGCCCAGAACGTAAACGTTCTTTTGGGAAAGATTCTCAGGCTTGATGTTAATAACCCATCAGGCGGTAACAATTACGGCATTCCGCCAACAAATCCGTTTGCAGGCGGCGGCGGTGCACCAGAAATATTTGCTTGGGGTGTAAGGAATCCATGGCGATTTTCACAGGATCCTGTTACAGGTTTAATGTATCTTGGTGATGTTGGTCAGAATGTTTACGAAGAAGTTGATATATTACAATTGGGTAAAAATTACGGATGGAGAGTAATGGAAGGTTTCCATTGCTATAATCCATCTTCCGGATGTGATACAACGGGTAAAACCCTGCCTATAACTGAATATGATCATTCTGCAAGCCGATGCTCAATTACAGGCGGATATGTTTACCGCGGACCGAGGATACCCTCTCTCACAGGAAGGTATGTTTACGGTGATTACTGCGGCAGGCAGGTTTATAAGCTGCTTTATACAGGCGGAATTGTAACTGAACAGGCACAGGTATTGACAGCTCCATCTTCACTGCTTTCATTTGGGGTTGACCAGAATAATGAGCTTTACGCCTTATGCACAGGCGGTATTTATAAAATGAGCGGTGTTCTGATTGGTATCAACACTAACTCAAATGAGCTGCCTGAAGGTTTTTCTTTAGAACAGAATTACCCGAACCCGTTCAATCCGGTTACTAAAATAAAGTACAGTATACTCCAGGCAAGCATGGTAAACATAAAAGTATTTGATGCTGCCGGCAGGGAAACAGCCGAGCTTGTAAACGAAATTCAGAATGCAGGTTCATTCAGTGTTGAGTTCAATGCTGCAGATCTTCCAAGCGGAGTTTATTTCTGTAAAATGACAATTAATGGTGAAAGGTCACTTGAAAAGAAAATGGTTTTAGTGAAATAATGATTTTCAAATCATCATGTGACATTTATTTCTCTGGTAAATAATACAGAAAAGATTACAGTTTATTAAAAAGCATTCTCTTAAAACGGAATGCTTTTTTTATTGAATAAATATCTCTATCTTGCATATAAAATCACAAATATTTCTTTTTTTGTTAAAAAAACATTAGTAAAAGACACAAAAATATATATTAAAAAATAATCTAAAATTAACGAGGAGCAGCATTCAATTCATGAAAAAACTACTGGTTTTATTCTTTCTGTTGTCATCATACGCATTTTCGCAGGTTGGTTTTGTAAATGCATTTCCCAACCTGTCATTTTCACTGCCTCTTTTTTTAACGCATGCGGGAGATGGCTCTAACAGGATATTTGTTGTACAGCAGCGCGGAATAATTAAAGTATTCCCTAACGATTCTTTAACAACCAATGTTCAGAATTTTATAGATCTATCCAACATAGTAAGCTCCTCAGGAAATGAAAGAGGATTGCTTGGACTTGCTTTCCATCCTAATTATTCTTCCAACAGGTATTTCTTTGTCTATTATACTAGACAAAGCGATGGTGCGTTAAGGATATCAAGATTCACAACAATGGCGGGCAATCCAAATAAAGCTGATTCACTCAGTGAGCTGAATATGCTTACTATAGCGCACCCAACTAATTCCAATCATAATGGCGGCTGTTTAATGTTTGGTGCAGATGGTTATTTGTATATGGGTACCGGAGATGGCGGAAGCGGTGGAGATCCGCCGAATAATGCCCAAAATTTGAATGTCCTTTTAGGAAAGATATTGAGAATTGATATCAATACACCAAGCGGCGGAAACAATTACAGTATTCCTCCAACAAATCCTTTCGCAGGCGGCGGCGGTGCACCTGAAATTTTTACTGTTGGTATGAGGAACCCGTGGAGATTTTCACGTGATCCTGTAACAGGCACAATTTTCTGCGGTGATGTTGGCCAGGATGCATGGGAAGAAGTTGATACACTTTATGTTGGTAAAAATTATGGATGGAGATGTTACGAAGGTAATGCTACATATAATACTTCGGGCTGCGGACCAATTGGTAATTATACTTTCCCTATTACAGTTTACCAGAATGTCGGTTCAGATATATCAATAACAGGCGGGTATGTATACCGCGGCTCAAGGGTCCCTTCGCTGGTTGGCAGGTATATTTACGCAGATTACGGCAGCAGAAAAGTATGGAAGCTGCTGCTCTCAGGCGGTACAGTCAGTGAAAATATCCAGATCGGTACTGCGCCGCAGGGTGTTCCTTCATTTGGTATAGACCAGAATAATGAACTTTATGTTGTCGGAGGCAGCGGACTCATTTTTAAACTGCTTGATCAAAGTGTAGGAATAAACGGGAATTCAAATGAAATACCTGCGGGATTTTCACTTGAACAGAACTATCCAAACCCGTTCAATCCGGTCACTAATATTTTCTTTAACGTAGGTGCAACCAGCAATATTAATATTTCTGTTTATGATGTAAGAGGAAGAGATATGGGTACATTGTTAAATGAATCAAAACCTGCAGGCAGGTATTCAGTTGAGTTCAATGCTACTAACATGCCAAGCGGTGTATATTTTTATAAAATGACAATTGACGGCACACAAACCATAGAGAAGAAAATGGTTTTGGTTAAGTAATTATTTCAAAAAAGTATTTTTGAATTCTAAAAAGCATTCTATTACATAGAATGCTTTTTTTATTGCATTATTTTTTCTATTTTACATTAATATATGAAATCTTTTCTGCCAAAATTATCGGTTTTAATCATAATACTGCAAACAACACTATTTGCGCAGGCATATGATGTTGATACAGTAATATACGGCCTCCCCAAAGCTGTATCATTTTCTGCAATGGGGAATAATAAATTTATTCTTACAATTAAAGACAGCACTGTCAGAGTATATTCAAATACCGGTTCATATTTAAAGACATTCTGGAATTTCAGTGATTCGCTTTATATTGCAGGACAGGAGAGCGGTGTGCTTGGTGTTTGCACAGATCCTGATTTTAATACCAATCATTACGTTTATGTTTATTACACGCATCTAAACCCCGCTTCTATCAGAATAATCAGGTTTACTGAGAACAATAATTCAGGAACTAATCCGCTCATAATATTCAACCACCAGCAAAGCCAGTCAGGTACCCACTACGGAGGTAACATGCATTTCGGACCCGATGGTAAGCTGTATATATCCGTTGGTACCGGCGGTACAAATTCAGATGCACAGCTTCGCACTACGCCGCGCGGAAAATTATTGAGGATAAACCGTGATGGTACAGCTCCTTTAAACAACCCGTTCTATGATGATGGTAATCCGCTCACAGGGAATGATGACAGGATATGGGCTTTGGGGATGAGAAACAGCTTTGATTTCTGTTTCAGTCCGTTTAATGATTCTCTTTACGCAACAGAAAACGGACAGTCTGATGATGAGCTTAATTTTATAAGGAAAGGGAAAAATTACGGCTGGCCGTTATGTGAGGGGTATTGCTCACCATATATTGATTCACTTAAGCAGCCAATGTTTGTTGCAAGGACATATGTCCCAACAGGGATAATTATATATAATGGCTCTGCTTTCCCGGCACTTTCAGGCAAAATAATTTTCGGAAGTTATGGATTCCAGTCTTTATACATTGCATCACTCAATGCCTCTCTTGATTCGGTCACAACAGCGGTACCATGGGCAATTACCGGCAGGGTCACATCTTTAATGGCAGACAGTGATGGCTTTATATATGTTTTAAAGTTCGGATTTTCAAATGATGGTGCACTGTTAAGGCTCAGGTCGTTTGTTAACGGGATTGGAAATCAAAATGAAATATCTTCAGAATATATATTATCACAAAACTTCCCAAACCCTTTCAATCCGGTAACGAGTATAAAATATGAGATTCCTAAAACCGGATTTGTCACACTTAAAATATTCAATGAACTTGGTATGGAGTTAATATCTTTGGTAAACGAAACCAAACAGCAGGGGAGCTATGAAGTCACATGGGATGCTTCAAACTACCCGAGCGGAGTATATTTTTATGAGCTGAATGCAGGCGATCCTACCTCTCCGAAACTTGTGACAGACCGGAAAAAAATGGTATTGATAAAATAATTAGTGTACATTCATCCGGTGACTTAAAGCGTGACTGCCTAAGCAGTCATCGGATGAATTTATATTAACACAGTAGTCTTACACAGCTACTAAACAAAAAGTATTTCGTTGTACGGAATGCTTTTTTTATTGAACATTTCTTGTTAATTTACGCGAACTTTAAACATTAAATAAATAAAAATTATGATGGTGCGATCATTTATTTTTATTCTGCTTTTTCCCATTACACTATATTCTCAAAATTATTTAATTGATACTTTACTCACGGGTATGAATCAGCCAATTGACTTTGCATTGATACCTAATAGTTCCAAAGTATTGATAACTCATAAATATACAGGCGCATCTGTATATGATGTAAATATTCATACATATATTTCTGATTTCTGGAATTTTACCGACACTTTAACAGCTTGCAGTGAAAGAGGTGTGCTTGGAATATGTATTGATCCAAATTATGTTTCAAATCACTATGTTTATATCTATTATGTTCACTCTAATCCACCTAATACAAATACTAACCTGAAATTCAGAATAGTCAGGTTAACTGAAAACAATAATATTGGTACAAACCCTTTTATTGTTTTTGAACACCCTGATCCGAGTACATCCTGTTTTCATGTTGGAGGCTATATAAGAATCAGACCTTCTGAACCTGACAAAATTTACCTGCAAATTGGAGCAAGAACTTTTGCAGATGCGCAGACAGTGTCCAATCCCAGGGGTAAAGTACTTCGTGTAAATACGAATGGGACTATTCCGACTGATAATCCATTTTATGATGACGGTAATCCATTTACGGGAAATGATGACAGGATTTGGGCATATGGATTCAGGAACGGATTTGGAATTTGTTTTGGACCGAATGATTCTATGTATGAAACAGATAACGGTGAAATGAATTATGATGAGGTAAATTTTGTATCTAAAGGTAAAAATTACGGTGCAGCATTTTGTGAAGGATATTGTAATCCTTATAATCCTTTATACAGGAACCCTATGGGTCAATTTGGTTTACCCCAACCGGTTTTTCGTTTGCCTGCATTGACAGGACTTTTGGTATATACAGGTAATCAAATGCCGTGGCTTGCCGGAAAACTACTATTAGCCTCAAATAATGCCAATACTGAATCATATATCTATCAGTGTATTCTTAATACATCAAAAGATAGTATTATAAGCAGTTCAATGATGATAGATATGAAACAATTGACTACTTTAGCACAAGGGACTGATGGATATATTTATACTTTAAATGGAGGCTACACAGCAAATGGAAAATTGTTTCGGATTAAGCCAGATCTGACTGGAATAAGCAATAATAATATACCTGTTGGATATTCGCTTTCACAAAACTATCCCAATCCTTTCAATCCGGTAACAAGTATCAAATATGAAATACTCAAAGCAGGATTTGTGACATTAAAAATATTCAATGCACTAGGCATGGAATTAACTACAATAGTTAATGAAACCAAACAACAGGGAAGCTATGAGGTTATGTGGGATGCATCAAAATACCCCAGCGGTGTGTATTTTTATGAGCTGACCTCAGGCGAATTTTCAGAACGTAAAAAAATGGTATTGATAAAATAATTAGTGTACATTCATCCGGTGACTTAAAGCGCGACTGCCTAAGCAGTCATAGGATGAGTTATATTAACACAGTAGTCTTACACAGATACTAAACAAAAAGTATTACGTTATACGGGATGCTTTTTTTATTGAACATTTCTTGCTAATTTACGCGAACTTTAATTTAAAATTAAATAAAAATTATTATGGTGCGTCCGTTAATTTTTATTCTGCTTTTTACTTTTACATCTTATTCGCAAAATTGGTTTCCGCTGGGCAGCGGTATGAACAACCAGGTAATGGCGTTGACAGTGTTTAATGGAGAGTTAATTGCCGGAGGTAATTTTACCAACGCGGGAGGAATTCCTGCAAACAGTATTGCCAAATGGAATGGCACAGCATGGTCTCCGCTGGGTCTGGGTATAATTGGTGATGTAAGAGCATTAACTGTCTATAATAACGAACTTATCGCCGGAGGGCATTTTTTTACTGCCGGTGGTATAGATGCAAACTGTATTGCCAAATGGAACGGCACGTCATGGTCTCCGTTAGGCTCAGGTATGAACTACTATGTTACAAGTCTAACTGTTCACGCAAACGAGCTTGTTGCCGGCGGGGCATTTACGATCGCAGGTGGATCACCTGCGAGTGCGGTTGCTCACTGGAACGGAAGCAGTTGGGGACCATATGCATCTGGTTTACCGAATATTGTAAATTGTGTGGCAGGAGTAAATGATACTTTATTTGTCGGCGGTAATTTTTATCAAACATACAGGAATACAGGGAAGTGGGTGTTCACTGGATGGACTGCGATAGGAAATAGCGGATGTAATGGTGAAGTAAAATCTATGTTAAAAAGCGGAAATGATCTGATAATTGGCGGTTTATTTTCTGCCGGGGGTTCTGTAGTTGCAAACCGTATTATTAAATGGACAGGTTCGCAATTTACCGCTATGGGAAGCGGTATGAATAACTATATTAATTGCCTGGCAGCAACTGATTCCTTTATTATTGCTGGCGGAACATTTACAACTGCTGGAGGTCTGCCTTCAAACAGGATATCAAAGTGGAGAACAAACTGGCAGGCAATGGGTGATGGATTTAATGATGAAGTATTTGCCATAACAGTTTTTGGAAATGATATCATTGCAGGTGGTATGTTCACACAATCAGGCTCGACAGCAATAAATTATATAGGAAGATATTCACAAGTTACAGGTATAAATATTATTAACAGTAAAATTCCTGAAAAATTCGGCCTAAATCAGAATTATCCAAATCCTTTTAATCCATCGACAAAGATAAGCTTTGATATCACTGAAAAAGGTATTTTACATCTTAATATATATGATGTATCAGGAAAACAAGTAAGTATTTTGGTAAATAAAGAGATGGATCCCGGTACGTATGAAGTAGTTTGGGATGGCTCTGGTTTTGCCAGCGGTGTTTATTACTGCCGTCTGATCCAGGGTAGCAATTCTCTTATCAAAAAAATGATTTATTTAAAATAATATTCTAAAAAAGAACATGAAAAAAAATATATATTTTGAATATCTATCGATCTTAATATTATATACCTGTTCGTTTATATATAACAGTTCATTTGCACAGCAATATGTTATTGAAGATGTAATCACTGGGCTTAATCAGCCTGTTAGTTTTGTTTTTTTACCGAACAATAATGTTCTTCTTAATCAAAAAACCGGGTTATCCAGAATATATACCATAAACAATAATCTGGTATCTGATTTCTGGAATTTCACAGATTCAACTAACAGCAATGGTGAAAGAGGTTTGTTAGGAGTTTGCCTTGATCCCAATTATTCTGTAAATCATTTTGTTTATTTCTATTATTCTATGTCACCCGTGAGTGCTTTCAGGGTGGTAAGGTTGACAGAAAATAATAATGTTGGCACTAACCCAACGGTAATTTGTAGTGATACAGGGATGACCAATAGTATTCATCACGGCGGTAATATCAGGTTTGGCAAAGATAATAAATTATATATTTCAGTCGGTAACCAGGGTTTTGGGTCTTATTCACAGGCTTTGAATACACATAAAGGTAAAATGCTCAGAGTTAATCCGGATGGTTCTATCCCCACTGATAATCCTTTTTATGATGACGGGAATCCGCATACCGGAAATGATGACCGTATTTGGGCATATGGATTAAGAAACAGCTTCGATTTCTGTATCAGTCCTTTAAATGATTCTATTTATGCTACAGAAAACATGGATGGTAACCCGGATGAGATAAATTTTATCCGGAAAGGGAAAAACTACGGCTATCCAATATGTGCAGGATATTGCTTTCCTTATAATCCGTTATATAAAAATCCAATTGGAGTGCTGCCCGGTAATGATTTTATGGATTATGCTCCTACGGGAATCATGGTTTATACAGGAAGTCAAATGCCTGAGCTCACAAATAAATTACTGGTTATTGGAATGGGTGGGGGCCAGGTTTACCGGGGACTGGTTAAGTGTACTCTGGGAAATGCTCCTTTATATGACACAATTACAACAAAATCAATATTATTGGATATAACTGGTACAACGCTTATGCAGGGCAGTGATGGTTACATTTATATTTGCCGTCTTTCACAGGGTACAATCGTCAGGTTAAAATATGATGTTACTGTAGTGAACAATAACAGCTCTCCTGCTGGATACAAGCTTTCACAAAACTTTCCAAACCCGTTCAATCCGTTAACGAGTATAAAATATGAGATTCCACAAACCGGGTTAGTGACATTAAAAATATTCAATACACTTGGTATGGAGTTAATATCTTTGGTAAACGAAACCAAACAGCAGGGGAGCTATGAAGTTACATGGGATGCATCAAACTATCCAAGCGGTGTGTATTTTTATGAGCTGATTTCGGATGAGTTTACTGATCGAAAGAAAATGGTTTTGATAAAATAGTTGACGGGATTGCTTCGCTTTGCTCACAAAGGTTTTTAAAGCCTGCCGTATTTATGGCAGGCTTTTTATTTTTATGATGGGTATATTTGTAGATAATTATGGAAAATTCAGCAAAATATAAGAGAATTTTAGTCACTTCAGCACTCACCTATGCCAACGGTGATACTCATTTAGGCCACATTGCAGGCTCCATTCTGCCTGCTGATATGTATGTAAGATACTGCCGACTTGCAGGTTATGATGTTATCTATGTCTGCGGCTCTGATGAATACGGCACAGCAATTGAAATGTCA
>CAZOAP010000084.1:0-12637 GCA_964577645.1 uncultured Ignavibacteriales bacterium | reverse complement strand
GAAGGAAGCTTTGAACTGAGAAAAAGACTGTTTCCTTCTGCTGAAGGATTTTTGAAGAACCTGGGGGCAGCTTTCTTTATAGATTATGGCAACGTATGGGAAACTCACAGGGATTTTAGATTCTCGCAGATTGCACTTGCAATAGGTTTTGGCCCCAGGTATGACCTTTTTGTAGGACCAATAAGATTTGATTTTGGTTTTAAATTATTTGATCCATCTGCTCCTGAAGGTGAAAAATGGCTGTTTGATAACATAGGCAGGATATTTAAAGATAAGTTCGCAATACAGTTTGGGATTGGACAGGCTTTTTAATAATAAGAAGATATAAGATATTATACCTTATGATCAGAATTTAATTTTGTATAGTATTTTGATTTCAGTTGTTAATTTGTCACTTGGGCTTGTGGAAAGAGTCTGTTTTTTTTCCTCACGTGCAAATTCAAGCATAAGTGTTTCAGGCAGGTTAAGATTTAAAAGCCTGTTTAAAGGGTAATCTATTACCAGCTCAAAATTCTTTACATCTTTAAAAAGCTTTCCGCCAAACTTAACCCTTGCATCACCAAGCTCTGATATAAGCTCTACATCTGTGTTCTGTACATTGCCTTCAGTATAGTTGAACTGAGCATCCACTATGAACGGCAGTATCTCACGGACTGTCTGGGAGAGGTATGAAGATGCATACAATGAGCCTACTGATGCACCCAGTGAGGATGCAACTGATGTTCTTTCAGAAGCAGAAAGCTCGCTCTTATACCTTCCAAAAAGCAGGTAGGTTATAGCATCACTTTGTGCATCACTGCCTGATACTTCGCTGCCATCCTGGTATAGATTCAACGTTAATTCAGGGTTTTTAACATTACCTTTTACTGTAATAACAACTTCAACGTCATTTGTTGTGACTGTTCCATATTGCTCACTGGTTTTCTGGCTGGAGTATACTCCTTTAATATCCAGAATCGGGTTAGCTATATCTCCATCAAACTGAATATTGCTTTCATTTAATTTAAAATCCCTGTAAAAGCGGTAATATGAATCTCCTGCAACATCAACTCTGCCAAAAGCCTGAAGATCTCCGTTTACGGTTTTTATATCAAGGTCGGCTTTAAGCTCACCAAAAAGCCTGTCACGGGTCAGGTTATTGAAATCTATAGAAGCGTAAATATTATTTTCTGTTTTAACATTAAGATCAAGGTTAACAAAAGAAGGTCTTATAGTATCTTCAGCAACTTTATACAGGTACTTTTCAAACGGGTTAATTCTGTTATAGTCTTCGGCTGTTACCAACATCATTGAATCAAGATCATATTTCACAGTATCATTTCCTGCATTAGTATAAATAAAATTATCATCACCTGGATTGTACCCGCTTCCTTCAAGAGGAACAGATGATATGGTTGCATCCTTTATTAAAAGCTGGCCGGTTATGAAAAGGCTGTCCAGGCTTCCTGTTATTTTAACAGGCGGATTGCCGATACCGGCATATAAATATCCATAAACCCCAAGTTCGTTCCGTTCAACATCTTTATCAAGCAATATCATATCTCCAACAGCCTGAAGATTTATATCAGTAATTTTGAGATCTTTGAAATCAAGGCTTCCGTAAAGATCTATATGCCTTGCATCATCATTTTTATTAAAGAATTTTAAGTTATCCAGAACGAGCTTAAAATTATCAGTGCTCATTGATGCATCAAAACTGTAATCCATACCGGTGAGTGGCAGCAGGTAACCGCCATCAGTAATTTTTAAACTGCCTGTTAATGCCGGATCGGATGCAGTACCTTTGGCAGAAAGATCAGCATTTAAAATCCCTCTTAAACTGGATGCATCGCTGATTAAAGTGCTGAAATAATCCAGAACAAAATTATTTGCTTTCAGATTTATATCAACAGGAGCTGAAGAAATGTTTAATACAGCTGTTGTATCACCTGAAAAAGGATTTTGAAAGGGGATAGTACCTTTTATTATAAGGTTACCCTTATTTTCTGCATTTTGCATCGTTAAATCGGCTTTTGCTGTGTTGTTCTCATAAATGATTTTGGATGATATTACTCCCATATCAGTACCGTTATATTTTAAAGTATTGGTAGTAAGATCTGAACTGAGATACGGTTGTGCAAAAGTTCCTTTGTAATTAATAAGCAGTTTTGAAATTTCACCTTCAATATCATTATTTGCAGAAATAATATATGAAGAATCTGCCTGGTTAATAATTTCTGCAATATCAATAAGTTTTATGTTATTTCCTGTTATTTTTACATCACTTTCGTTTTTTAGTGAAAGTACACCTGAGACGTTTATAACTGCATTTCTGCTTTTAAGATCAAATTTTTTAAAATTTATCCTGTCAGCTTCTTCAAAACCAATTACCCACTTACCTTTGTTTTCCAGGTTATAACCGCCATATTTTAATTTAACGGTATCAAAATCAGCATTAATTTTTCCTGAACCAAAATTTAGTTTACCTTTTATTATGGCATTAGCTGTTGTATCCATTCCTCCGGCAAAAGCAATATCAGCATTTGAGCCATGCATATTATAATCAGCAAATACCGAATCAAATACATCAGAGCCAATCATTATTTTATCACTTTCAGCTTTAAGTATAATATCTAGCCCGTTGATACCACGTGTATAATCATTATTCATAACAAAATCAGCATTCATATTCTTAATAATAATTACAGTATCATATTCAAAATTTTTTATATCCAGCTTTGTGGTGGAAGCAAAATCACCTGATGAATTGTTTATTTTACCTGAAATATTCCCGTTAAAGCCAATACCAAACGGCTGCAGAACTTTACGCAGTTTTATGCTGTCCTTTGTTACAATATTATACGCAAAATTAATTTCGGAATTATTATAGTCTGAGCGCTGGTTTATAGAACCTGTGGAAACTAAAGAGTCATTAAATATCCCTGTAGTTCCTGTGCTTTTTGCAACCTGTTCCTGAACTTGAGCAATATTGTACATTATCACATCTACCAGTTTATCAAACTTAAAACTTCCCTCTGCAGTAAGATCAAGCATATCAGTGGAAACCTGAATGTTTCCATTTGAATTACTGCTGTGAATTACTGCATCTACAGGTGTCTGTGGTATTTCATATTTCCCATAAACAGATTCATTTACATCCAGTTTATAGCTTCCATTGATATTTTCAGGTGATATACCCCTTCCATTTACATTGAATGCAAAATTTAAATCACTTTTATCCCCGGGGCTTCCGGTTATGCGTGATATATCAAGCTTACGGATATTCCCTTTTAAATTATAAACAGGGTTTTTAATATTTACAATATTAAGGCTGCCGTTTATATCTGCATTACCCATTGAAGAAGCATGCTTTATATTCATTGAAATGTTCCCTCTTCTGGTATGGATCGTGCCCGCAGAAAATTTTACGTCATATTTTCCAATACGAGAGCCAGTCATTGAATATACAAGATTTGTGTTCATTTTATTGAAATCAAACCCAGAGCCATCAAACTTTGCAAAAAGATTTAAATTACCATATAAGCCTTTACTGTTCAGTATTTTTCCCGGGTTCAGAGACCTGGTATTTACATAACCTGAATAAATTTCGTTTGGGATATCCATATTCAGAATACCATCAGCATAACCGGAAGTTGTGTTTAAAGTAAACTCAGAATTAAATACACGGTATGTACCTTTGTAATGAAGATCAGCATTAATTGTTCCCAATGCGTCAAGATCAGGGAGGTCATTTTTATATACGGTTTTAATATCTTTTGAATTAATTGTTATATCATTACCATACACATCAAAATAAAGGCTGTCAGGCTTCTGCAAATTTTTAATATTACCTTTTAAATTTATAATGGAATTTGTTAGTCTTACCCTAATGGTTTCAGCATTAAGGTCTCCGTATTTTCCTTCAGCTTCAAGCTTTACGCCGGCTGTACTATCAAGAAAATTCAGCTCCGGCAGGAAAAAAGTAAGGTCATCAAAATTGAATTTCTGTATATCAATATTAACAATTACGTTTTTATCACCTAACTCTTCATAAATAAACGGGTCGAAGGGATTGAAATTTTCGACAAAGAGCCTGTAAATCTTTATATCCGTTCTGTTGGTTACCAGTTCAAAGTTCCAGAGATCAGTTGAATTTTCCTTTTCATTTATATTTGCATCAAGCTTCAGCTTTTGCATGTTTAGCTCTGAATTGGTGTTAAATGAAAGATTTTTAATGCTTATAGATTTAAAATCACGGTAATATTTTGCACTCATTTCAAGGTTCAGCTCTGATATATCTGTCTGGCTGAGATCAAACATCTGCATGATATTTCTTTTTTCTTTCCATCTTGCCGAAGGCTTTATTGAATCACCGGCTACACGTATAAAGCCGTTCTCAATTTTTAAATTCTCAACATTAACATCCCAATCAAACGGGGATGAAGTGGTTGTATCTTTATTATCAGATACAAAAAGATTTTCAAAATTCCATATCAGGCTGTCACCTGCACTTATCCTGGAAGCTTTGATAACAGGTTCGCTGAGTATTACCTCATAAAGCATTATTCTTTTATCAAGTAAACCCCAAAGGTCATATTTTACTGAAAGGAAGTTAAAGCTAAGCAGAGTATCAGTAACAACAGTCACATTTCCCTTATTAAGCTTTATGCCGCTGAAGATATTTCCTTCAATAGATTCGGCATTAATCTTATTGTTTCTCGGTTGTTCTGATGAGTTGAGTTCGTTTAAAGTATATTCAAGGGCAAATTTGTTGAATGTATCTGTCTGGATAAAAATAAGAAGAATAATTAAAAGCAATATTACGGATCCTGAGAACCATAATAAAATTTTTCCTCCTTTTCTTACAATAACAGGCAGCATAAATAATTTAATTTTTATATTGTTTAATTTTACTTCTATCTACTGCTGTTTTTACCAGGTCAGATACCTTGGGTATTATGATACCGTCAGGATCAGGGAAGAGCTTCACTAAACTGTATCTTTTTCTGTATACCTGGGTAAGTTCTGCACCAAAAAATAATATCAAACCGGAGTAGTATATCCATACAAATAATATGACAAGTGATGCAGCAGCACCGTATGTGGAAGTAAATGTAGAGCTTCCCAGGTATAAACCTATCAGGAATTTACCAATTGAAAATAGTACCGAAGTTAAAAATGCCCCGAACCATACATATCTCCATGAAATGTTAACCGAAGGCAGGATTTTATAAATTATAGCAAATAACAGGGTTATAACTATTAAAGAAGCTGCATTATTGAGCAAAAAAGCCAGGGGTATTAGTGTTGGAAATTTTTCACTCATATATGAATTAAATATTAATATTGCAGAATTTATGACCAGAGAGATCATGAGTAAAAAACCTGTTGCCACTACCATGGAAAATGACACAAGCCGGTATTTAATAAAACCCCAAACCCCTCTGCCGGGTTTCAGCTCAACACCCCAAATGATATTAAGTGATTCCTGAAGTTCAAGAAATACACCAATTGAGCCAATTATGAGCAGAATTATGCTTAAAGCAGTGGCAAAGATACCTGTAGTCTTATCTGCAGCACCCTTGATAATTGTTTCAATCATTGCAGCTCCATCCGGACCAACCAGATTTTTCATTTCATTGAATATCTGACCACGCGCAGCATCCTGCCCAAAAACAAAGCCGGCTATTGCGATTATTATGATCAATAAAGGTCCAAGCGAAAATGCAGTATAATATGAAAGAGCTGCTGCCATTTTAAGTACTTTATCATCAAGCATTTCATAATATGCTTCAAGTATAAGTGATGGCACAGCTTTTAAACTGAACTTCTGAATCATATAAAATATTTTTTTATTATCAGGAAGCTTTTGATGCTTTTAAGTTTTTTACCGGAATTTCCTGTAATATGCCTGCAGCATCGGGTTCAGAGTATAAATTATAAGCATCAATTAATATTCCTTTTGCGCCGTCATTAGCTGCGATTGCATAAATTGTGGTATTTCCCGGTGCATCAGGCTCTTCCATATTGCTTTCAGTTTTTTCTATAACAAGCTGCTTTGGCTCATATTTCCTGTCTATTGATACACAGTAAAGTTTTTTATCTTTAATACAGAATTCATATATAAAGCCTTCACCCTTAAAAATTTCAATAATTTCTACTACTGTTCTCAGCGGATTTATCATATGTTTTAATTTTTTAATGTTCTATGCAGCTGCAAGAATAATAATTGCACTCACTACATATAACATGATTAGGAAATAAAATACAAAATTTCTCATTGCTGTAATTCAAATTATTGAGTTTTAATAGGTATTCGCGAGTTTATTGTTTGTTTTATCACGATTTTTTCTGTTCATTTCATCCCTGTTCTTTTCTTCAACAGAATGTGAGTGATTTTCAGATTTTATTTGATCTCCTACATTATCACCCTGGTTCGTTTCATAAGTTTCGGTTTTTGGTCTTTTCAGTATTGAATCTTCCCTTGTTTCTTTTTCGATATTTTCATTTTCTATTGATTCTGCTGTACCACTCTCATTCTCTTCAGGTTTGCTGTTAATTTTTTCGGTGCTGTCATCAACTTTCTTCTTATCTCCATTCTGATTTTTTGCTTCATTCATTTTATCTTTTGGCCAATTTGCAGCCTGTGGCTGAGGATTACTTGTTGCATCTGTAACTTTTTCTGATTTTATATTATCTCTGTTTTCATCTGCTGCTGTAACTTCTTTATCTGATTTCTCAGGTACGGGAAGCTCGAATTCTTTTTTATTTTCTGTATTTTCAGTCATTTTTATTTTTTTATAGTTAGTAAAATTTCCTTTTTGGGAATTTTAAATAATTTCAGTTCAAAAAATTATATAATTGTGAATTTATAACGAAGCAGTTATTACCTGCCTGAATTTTTTTCTTGCCCTGTAAAGCCTGCTTTTTACAGTGCCTATCGGACAGTTCAGCGTTTTAGCAATTTCTTCAAGTGAATAGTCCTTAAGATGATACAGCATTATAACATTCCTGTACTCATCTTTTATTTTTTCCAGCAGCATAACAATTTCAAAATAATTCAGTTCAGGTTCTGTTTCTTTTGATACCGGTTCGTTTACAACGCTTTCCATGCCGTAATGCGGGTGTGCCTGTTTTTTAATGCTGAAATTAATGAACAGGTTCTTCATAATTCTGAAAAGCCATGCTTTGCAATTGCTTCCCGGTTCAAACTGGTCAATAAATCTGAATGCACGGATAAATGTTTCCTGGGTAAGATCCTCTGCATCAAAATCATCCTGGGTCATTCTTTTTGCTATGTTTGAAAAATAATCGTAGTGTATATAAGCTTCTTTTAAAAAGATCTCTTCTTTGTTCATATTTATTTTAAATATATTTTGTAAATTCTGTCATTTAATTATTAGGAAATTATGAAGCTCAACACAAAAACAAGCAATACACATAGTATCAGCCATAAATAAATATTATTTTCATTACCTTCCTCAGTTTCTTCGGCAAGCGGTTCATTATAAACTGTTGAATTGGAGTTAAATATTTCAACTTCGTTATCTGTATCATCATCCATAATTATTATTTATTTGAGTATTGATAGTTTAAAGCAGCTTGCCATTATCGTAAATCCATATTTTATCGTTATCGTCATCCCCGCTTAACATCTTTATCTTAGGTTTTGCACCTTTAATAGGGTCAATATCCTGTACAGGGTTTGTTATTTTAAAAATAGAGGTTTCTTGCGGCTCAAGGTTGGTTAATATTTCAGATATCTGTTTCATATCTTCATAATTACTCAACTGTTTACCATTATCCACATCATTTTTTTCATCCCTATATAAATTTGTTATAATCTCAACCTTTCATAAACAAATCTAGCTATTTGATGAAAATATTACTATAAATCCAAAGGATGAAAAGAGAACTACATCTTTTGTATGAATGTTTACAATAATTGATAATTGAATTCAAAAACTGAAATAATTCTGCTATATTTAACAAAATATTTTGAAAATTTGAAATGAAACATTTACTGTTAACTGTTTTGATTTTTTCTGTCTCATTGGGAATAAGAGCCCAAAACGAGATAGAGGAAGCTGAGGCAATAAATCCCGGCATTCTTTCAGGCAATAAATTTTCTGAAGGAAATTATACAAATGCTCTGTTTGCAAATGGTAATCTTTCTGTAAATGCTTTCCCGCAAAATGAACCTTCAGTGAGAATAAGCAGGGTGAATCCGAATTTTGTTGTTGCTGCATGGCGTGATTTTAAGCTGGGGTATATTGATCCGGATATTATCAGAAGAATTGGCTATACGTACTCAACCAACGGAGGATTAACCTGGGCAGCACCGCAATTGCTGCCGGACCCTAATCCCGCGCATACTTCTCAAAGTGATCCTGTAATAACAAGTGATGCACAGGGGAATTTCTATATTTCAAGTACTTCCAGGCAGCCGGTATCAGGGTTTAACCGTGACATGCTTTTGTATAAATCAACCAATAACGGGCAGACGTTTGTTTTGTATTCAACAGCAGTACCCGGCACAGGCGGCTCAGGGGAAGATAAAGAATGGATATTCTGTGACCCCGTATCAACAAACTCAACGTATAATAATATTTTTATTTCATGGACAAGCTTTGGCCCCTCACAGGGGATAAGATTCCGTAAATCCACTAATGGTGGTTTGAATTGGTCGGCTACTGTTAATATCGGTGATAACAGTTCCGGACAGGGCTCAAATATCTGTACCGGCACCAATAACCAGATATATGCCGTATGGGCTTCAAACGGGATCAAGTTTGATAAGTCCACAAATGGCGGAGTGAGCTTTGGTACCGATTTTTCACTCAGTACAGTTTCATCAACTAATGGGTTCCCGTTTGTGTGTGTTGATTATTCAAACAACGCTTCGCGCGGAAACGTATATGTTGTATGGGATGATTCCAGAGGAGGAAATTCTGATGTTTACTTCCAGCGCTCAACAAACGGTGGTACAAACTGGCTGGCAGCACCGGTTAGGGTAAATGATGTTACTGCCAATAACCAGTACTGGCCCATGATGCAGTGTGATGAGAACGGTAATCTTTATGCGTTGTATTATGATACACGTACTGGTGCTTCAACTATTAATTCATACATTGCATATTCAACCGATGCGGGAACAACATGGATAAACCAGCTGCTAAGTGATTCAAGCTTTACAGCACAGGAACCGAACAGCGATGTCAGGTTTGGTGATTATATCAGCGTTGATGCTTTTGGAGGGAAAGTAATTCCTGTATGGACAGACCAGAGACAAGGGTATCCAAACCAGGAAATATACAGCGCAACTTTATCAGGCTTGATTGCAGTTAGCCCTGTGAGCTCAGAAGTGCCGGTATCGTTTGCCTTATACCAGAACTATCCCAATCCTTTTAATCCGCAAACCAGGATAAATTTCGATATTCCAAAATCATCATTTGTAACTATCAGGCTGTTTGATATATTAGGAAGGGAAGTTAAAACGCTTGTTTCACAGTGTCTGAATGCGGGTAAATATTTCACTGAGCTCAACGCAAATAATATTTCAGGCGGAGTGTATTTTTATAAAATAGAAGCCGGTGAATTTATAGATTCAAAGAAACTAATAATTGTAAAATAAATATTACATTGTTTCGAAATTATCAAATTTCTGTAAAAGCCATTTTTTATTGCTGATAACATCAAACGAATTCACTTTTGATTTCAGTTCATTAATCCCGTTTTGATCACTATCAATTTTTAACCTGATAAGGCTATTTACTGAATTTATGAAGTTCATATTTTTCCTGCTGTATTGTTCAGTAAATATCGGGTTATTGTTCAGTAATTTCTTAAAACTTTCTATCAAAGATATAGCACTTTCATAATATCCAAGTTCAAACAATGTCATTAAATTCAGGCTTCTTACATCAATTTTAAAATATACCTGGTCTGTCTTTATTTTGTTCAAGTGTTCCAGCGTTTCATTGAAATTTCCCCGCGCAAAATTCAGCTGCGCAAGAGCAAGTTCTACTACATTTTTCCTGTTTTCTTTCTGCAGCTTATTCCTGAAATCATGGATAAACTTTTCTGCCCAGTCATATTCTTCAGTTCTGATAGCGCTTAAAACTATATTCCTGAATTTTAATACTGTTATCTGGGTAAGATCAGTATTGTACAGGTTATGTTTGATCTGGAAATCAAATGTATCAAACAGGTCACGGTAAAACACCGTCCTGCCGGAATTAATTTTCTGTGCACACAGAGATTCCATAAAGTGAAGGAACAGCTTAAGGTCACCTTTTGTCAGATCGTTAATGCTTGAAAAGAGCAGGTCATGGAAATTCCTGTAATTTACATCTTCATCTGCCTTTTTAATAGCTTCAAGTGCAAAGTAGGAGAGTTTCAGGTATGTGGCTTCTTTGTTATTAATGCTCTCCAGATAATCAAGGAATTTAGGAAGATCTATGTTCCTTATTATCATATCCGGGAAGTTTCTTTCGATATCGTTATTAAAGCTGAAAGTATTGATATGATTATTCATTGAAAGCCTGAATATCGTTTTAAGAAAATAGAACGTCAGCTGTTCGCCCGAAGTTTCGATATTTACTGAAGCATTTGCCTGGTTATTTACAGATATAAAATATGAAAACACTTTTTCTTCCAGAAGATGAGAAAATAAATTTATCTGATCAGATACCAGCTCTTTATCTTTCAGTATTTCTTTAAGTGTAGATATTTCTTTACCTGTTATTGGTTCTGCTGATCTGGATGTAAGCCCTGAGATAAGCTCAAGTGAGAACTGGAATTTATTATTTCTAAAGCCGTTTACCGCAATGAATTCCTTTTCCAGCCGCAATAATTCAGATATAAGGTTTTTCATTACCTGTTCATTATACTCCTTGCCCGGGAATAATTTTTTAAAAAGGTTCTCTTTTGATACGCCTTTTGACGTGAAATCCGGATGATACTTTTTCAGCTCATTGAAAAGTTTTGTAACTCTTGTATTGGTATTAAAATAAGGCGAGCTTACAAATGAAGAAAATGACCTGATCTCCTCAGAAGTAAATGAAGCAAGCAGTAATATTGATTTACTTTTATACATATTCAAAAAATAATATTAGGAAGTTACTTTTAATTTTCAGGAATTTCAATGAAAATTATAAAAATATGCGTAAATCGTCATATTTAACGTATTTCGGTTTAATGATCTATTATGTTTTGAGGTTACTTTAATATAAAAGATTCCATAAAAAGAAATACAGTTACTTTACACAACATCTCATTTCTGTTATTCTCTGTATAATCCCCAAAAAACAAACATTATCCCTGCTTAAGAATTCTGTTTCATATTATCAAAGTTACTTTTTCACATTCATTTCTTTTGCTGCAAAAGATCCGGGATATATTTTTGTATCTATCAAGACTGACAAATGAAAAATAATAAAAGAAAGATTCTTGAAAAAATAAACTTAGGAAAAAAGAAAATAAAAAATGAAAGAAAGATCAAACAAATTAAACCACAAAGCAACAGGAGGGAAAAAACGGATGCATTAGAAAGAGACCTGAATATTGAAAGTTTTATGAATGATGTATTGAATCAAATTATCCCTGAAAATAAGATCAAATAAAAGGGAATCTATTTTAAATTAATCAATTTAATAATCAATAAAAGAAATGAAAAAAATAAAATATCTGTTTTTAGTAATATTCAGCATTGTAAATATTTATTCACAAAGTGATTTCACAAGTCAAACAAAATTTAATATTGATGCAGGGAATAACCGTTCCCAGAATGAATCCGAAATGATCAATGATAACAGCAGCAATAATATACCGTCAAACCTGTTAAATGGCTATAATACCGCAGCTGAAACAGGAAACCAGGATCTAAAAAACTATTATGGCAATAAAATCGAAAATTACCTTTCAAAACCGCAGGTTAATAATACAGACAATGATATTAAGGTTGTGCCCGGTACAGGATTTGAAGGAGACTGGTACAACGGTGATGTGCTTGTTACCAATACAGAGGTAGCTTATACCGGTTCATACAGACAAATAGATATGAAGCAGGGTGAAGATGGTAATATGTATCTTGCTGTAAACAGAAGAAATGCCGGGGGATTGAATGGTTCAATAACGGTTTATACTTCCACTAATGGAGGGTCTTCGTGGAATTTGGTAAGCAGTGTATTTTCAGCCGGTTTGTATTTTGGTTCTGTTGCAATGCTTGTTGAAAGCAGGAATAACAGTGTAGGTGACTCCACCAGGATAATATTATTCTTTACGGTAAGCGGTAATTCAAATTTTAACGATGCAAATTTATATTGTTCCACATTCAGAAGAGACGGTTCTGCACCGCAAACCACTATAGTTGCCTCACCATCAGCCGGAAACCGTTTTGTATACCCTTCAGCATGCAGTGATGGCATGTTCAATTCTTCTGCTACATACATGCATGCAGTTGTAAGGGAAGAAACAAATGCGGGCACAAATGTTAAGCTTCATCATTTCAGAACCATTAACTGGGGAGTCTCATTTACATCGGCTGAGATTATTACAGGTAATGATGACCGTTACCCCGTCTGTGCTTTTTCAAATGAAACAGGAACTGACTCAATTTATATCGCAGTTGAAAGGGTAATAGCCGCCAATGAACATG
>CAZOAP010000083.1:0-12676 GCA_964577645.1 uncultured Ignavibacteriales bacterium | reverse complement strand
TATATCTGAAACTTTGAACTGTTTTGAGTTAAGATCATTAACTATTTCTGCTGCTTCATTTTCATCTTTGATCCTCGGGTCTTCACCGTTGAATTTAAATGAAGTATCATTCTTCGAGATAAGCTTTGATTCAAAGATCTTGCTCTTATCACTGAAATTAGCAAGCACACTCCAGTATTCTGTAGGGACGAATTTCCTGATCTCTTCTTCCCTTTCACATATAAGCCTGAGAGCAACTGATTGTACCCTGCCTGCAGAAAGTCCATAATACACAACTTTCCATAAGAACGGGCTGACCTTATAGCCAACAATCCTATCAAGCGCTCTGCGAGCCTGCTGAGAGCTTACCAGCTTGTCATCTATCTGCAGCGGATTATTAATTCCTTCTTCAACACCTTTTTTAGTAATTTCGTTGAACAGTACCCTGTAAATGTTCGAGTTATTCCCTTTAACTTCCTCTGCAATATCAAATGCAATTGCCTCGCCTTCACGGTCAGGATCTGTTGCGATGAACACTTTATCTGCGCCAACAGAAAGCTCTTTTAATTCATTAATTACTTTTTCTTTGCCGGGAATGGTTTCATAGGTCAGTTCATATCCATTTTCAAAATCAACACTTATTTTGCTCTTGGGCAGATTTTTGATATGACCTACAGAGGCAATGACCTTATAGCCCTTGCCCAGGTATTTATTAATTGTCTTCGCTTTTGATGGTGACTCAACTATGACGAGTGATTTTGCCATTTTATCTTTTTATCTGTTCTGTATTATTATTAGTGAATAGTATCATTAAGGTTTATCATTACCCTGTTGTTTGAATCATTCATTTCATCAATATCCAGAAGATATGATGCTATAATAGATTTCATATCCTCCTTTGAAACACTGCTGTAACTTGATACCATGATCTTATCTATAATAAGATCAATATCCATATTGTTGATCAAACCAAGCTCCCTAAGCTGTACCAGGTAGCCATATGCTTCAGGGGAAACAATATTCTGTTCAGCATCATGAAGAAAACGCTGAGACCTTGTATCGGTTTTGGGGTCAATGAATATTTTTTCGCCTGCATATATCTTTGAATAAACCCAGCTGAATGCGGTATTTATCTCGTTCTGTGTATAACCTAAATTTGAAAGATTATCCATATCCACTTCAGCCAGCTGTTTATTGTTTTTCAGCTCGCTTAACAGGAAAACTATTATTTCAATTATTTTTTCGTATAACATTTTGTTCTTTTTTACAATTACTTTCCCTTAATTGCATGTGAATCTGAATTCTGTAATATTTAATATCAATTGCTAAGATAGAAATTTTCTTTCTTTCTTATAAGTTCCTTTTCCCTTTTTAGCCTGTCATTATAACCTGCCAAATGCAGGCACCCATGTATTATAACACGCATGAGTTCCAATTTGTAACCGGAACCGTAAATTATGCTGTTTTTCCGGACAGTATCCAAGGAAATAAATAATTCGCCTTCTATGTGTTTTCTTTTATCATTGTAAGGAAATGTAATGATATCAGTGTAATAATTATGCTTTAAATAATCTTTATTTATCTTTTTAATTGCCTTATTTTCAACAAAATTTACTATAATTTCATGAATTTTACAATCCTCCCCATACATTACTTTTTTAACCACTTCCTTAACGTGTTTCTGTGAGAAAGGAAGCTTTTTTTCAGGGTGAAGATTATTTATCAAAATTGCAGCTTTAGTGAGTATTTTAGCCTTTTTCAGTTACCTTTTCAGTTAATTACTGATCCTGATTTTAACAAAATTAAAGTGTAACATTAACATAAACTCAAAACTTCTTATTTTACAACACTTAAAAATATACAGAAATTTATTATTTGTCAAGTGGCAAAATTTCTTGAAAACCGAGCCCTTTATTGAATTCCTTATACTGCTGGCAGTAAAACAGGTAATTTTTAGCATTTTGCTTGATTTTTTCTATTTCCTCAGGCTTAAGGTCCCTTATAATTTTTGCCGGAACGCCTGCTACAAGTGTACCACCGGGTACAACAAAGCCTTCTTTTACCACTGAACCTGCGGCAACCAGCGAAAATGAGTTCACATGGCAATTATCCAGTAATTTTGCACCAATGCCAATTAATACAAAATCATCAATCTTGCAGCCGTGTATTACTGCGCTATGACCAATTGAAATATCATTGCCTATAAAAGTCGGGAATTTTTTGTAAGTTACGTGAACCATTGAAAGATCCTGAATATTAGTTCTCTCACCAATCCTAATGTAATTTACATCTCCTCTTACAACAGTGTTGAACCAAATGCTTGAATCTTTGCCGATTTCAACATCACCAATAACATGTGCACCCTCGGCAACAAGTACTGATTCGTGTATCTTTGGATATTTATTTTGATATGGTAGTATCATTTTTTTGTCATGCTGAACTTGGTTCAGCATCTGTTTCTTAATAATTTTTAGACCCTGAAACAAGTTCCTAAAGGCGTAGCAGGGTGACGGTTAAAACATAATTTTAGTATCGTGGCGGTTGCCAGGAACCGTGTTTCCATGATTTAAGCTCAAGCGTAATACTTCCAATTTCTACCTGTAGCTTTGCTTTTAGCGGGATCCTTGCTTCATCATATGAGAACCAGCCTGAAAAATCACCGGTCAACCCAAACACTGCTTTAAAGTATGATATTCCTTCAAGATAATATGAAGCAATATCATGATCGGTTTCACCTATTTCAACATCAGTCCGTTTATTTGAAAAATCAATTTTCATCAGCGAAGTATCCGTATGCATCATCACAGGAACAAATTCACTTCTTTCTTTATTTGAATTAAACCTGGCAAAATAAAATATCGAAAGCCCGTCCTGAAACTTTGTTGATGTAAATATCTTCTTATCAATATCGGTGTTATTATCTGAGCCGGTTTTCTTGATATTAATAAATGCTGAATCATAATTGAAATCGCAAACAAGTGTGCTCTTTTTACCGTCCTTGTACTCATATGCTGTAAACCTGTGTGTGATTATCCGGTTATCTTTCAGCTCTATCTCACTGATAAAATCATAATCAACATCAACAATAGGCATTGAATTATTTGATTTCAGCTTAGCCCTGCATATAAAATAGTTATCTTTGCCGGCTATACTTTCTGTAGTGAACTTAGCCCAGCCAATATTAATGAACGAATAATTCACTTCATAATACAGCTCTTCACCCGGGTACAGAACTTCCGATTGTGAAAAAGTCCTGCTGCTTATTATGAGCAGCAAGACTAAAATTAAACCGGAATATTTTATCTTTAAGAACATAAAACCGGGTCATAAAAAACCTTAAGATCAATGGTGCGTGGAAACTAAGATGCTATCTCAACTGTGCCAGCTTTTCTGCTTCAGGGAAAAGCGTTAATGCTTTTTCAAACTGTTTATCGGTTGCAAGCCAAACAGCCATGCTGCCGTTATTACCCCAGATATCCCTTGCTATAATTGATTTTATGCTGGTTGTAATGAAATCAAGATCCCTGTAATACTGTTCATCATTGAATGTAATATTCTTTGATGCGGCAAGTGCCTTAAAATCATCAAGCATATTCTGTGTTACCTGGAAGTTATCCCTGAACTTAAGATAATCGGCATAGTTTGATTTTATCTTATCCCTGTTAGCTTCAAAATACTGGTTTGCATACTCAAGGAAAAGATTTACCCTGCGAAGCTGAACTGAATATTCAGTTAATGTATCAAGTCCTATTACAAAATCAGGTGTAACACCGCCGCCACCATAGACCTTTCTGCCGCCCATTGTTTTGAACTCAGGCCTTGAAGTATCTTTGGTATCATTGGTGTGATAAAGGTTATCACCTTCATCCGGATTTACAAGCATCTTTTTGTACTCTCCGCCTTCATATGGTTTCTGTATAAGCCTGCCTGAAGGTGTATAGTACCTTGATGTTGTTACTCTCATTGCTGAACCGTCAGATAGGTCATACTGCCTCTGTACAAGCCCTTTACCGAACGTATTTTCACCGACTATAAGTCCCCTGTCCCAATCCTGTATTGCACCTACAACAATTTCACTTGCTGAAGCCGAACCGTCATTAACAAGAACTATCAAAGGCATGTTAGTGTATTCGCCGCCTTCGGAAATATATTCGTCGTTGTATGCGGGGATCCTGCTCTTTGTATATACAATTTTCTTGCCGCGCTCTATGAACATGCTTGCCATTTTGAATGCCTGGTCAAGGTAACCGCCCGGGTTATTCCTTAAGTCAAGAACAAGCTTTTTCATTCCCTGTTTCTTCATATCAGCAAGCGCTTTAGCAAACTCATCATATGTAGTGGCTGCAAACCTGGTTACGCGTGCATAACCAACTTCATTATTTATCATAAATGATGCATCTACGCTGTAGAGAGGAATTTTATCGCGTGTTATTTCAAAATCTATCAGGTTGCTGCTTCCGCCCCTGGAAATTGAAACTGTTACTTTTGTACCTTTTGGTCCCCTTAGCTTTTTAGGCACATCTTCTCTTGTCATTCCAACTGCGTTCACGCCGTCTATCTTAACTATCTTATCACCTGCTAATATACCAAGCGCCTCTGAGGGTCCGCCTGATATCGGGGTTACAATTGTTATGGTATCGTTAACTATATCAAACTCCACGCCAATACCTTCAAAGCTTCCCTGGAAATCTTCATTTATTCTTTTAAGCTGATCCTGTGAAATATAAGTTGAGTGCGGGTCAAGCTGCCCAAGCATGCCTTTTATGGCAGCTTCTGTAAGCTTGTTTGCATCAACATCATCCACATAGTTTTTCTGAACCAAAGTGAGAGCTTCGTTGAATTTTTTGACGTTATCAAATACATCATCTCCTGAGGCGGCAGTGTTGACTTTCATCCCCACCAGAACGCCTATTGAGATAAGCATCAAAAAAATCGGTATCAGATATTTACGTTTTTGCATTATTTTGTGGTTTCTCCTGTGAATTTCTTTGTTTTTTCTATACTTATATACAGCAATATACCCAAATAAGTTTCATAATTAAACATTTTAATTTATATCCCCAAAAACACGGTTATTACCGGTTCAGGATATAAATTGATATATTAAGATAAGAAGCAAAGCTTACCCAAAGCAAATACGGTATCAAAAGATATGATGCAGTTTTTGATATTGGCTTAAAGCTGAAAATGCATGCAAATATAAGCAGCCATAATATTATTATTACAATAACCGAAAGAAACAACTGGTGCATCCCGAAAAATACAATTGACCATAATGAGTTGAATACAAGCTGTATAATAAACAGTATGAATGCATTTTTATTACGCTGAATGTTTAACCCCTTTTTCCACACAAGAAAAAGTGATATACCCATTAGTGTATAGAGTGTTATCCATACGGGAGCAAATAACCAGTTCGGGGGTCTTAGTGAAGGTTTGCTGAGATCAAAATACCATGTTGTAATTGAATCAATTGTAAAGATAGTGCCTATAACACCTGCCAGCTGGCAAATTGCAATACTGATAATAAGTTTGAATACATTTTTTAACATACTGTTTAACCCGGAGGGACTAGTTTAAAAGCCATTACATTCCCATAGTATGCCAAACAGTTTTTAGCTCTGTAAAGTTCTGTACCTGCATGATATTCTCGTTAAGATCATCGTTATAATAATCATATTGATTTTTGTGAGCTGAGTTTACGAATCTCTTTACATTACCTGCACATGCTGCCTGTATTTCTTTTTTAAATACAGAACTGCTCTCTGCGTAATCAAAAGCATTTACATCCATGTGTGATGCAAGAAACGGAATGAGCTCTTTTTTATGCCCTGTAAGAATATTTATCACACCGGCTGGTATATCACTTGTAGCCGCAATTTCTGAAAATGTTAATGCGGGTAAAGGTGATCTTTCTGAAGCAATTATTATGCATGAATTACCGCTTGTTATAACTGCACACAACCTGCTGATGAGTGTAAGGAATGGTAATTCCTCGGGGAGCAATATTCCAACAACTCCGGTTGGCTCTGCAATTGAAAAATTGAAATAACCGCTCTGTACTGAATTAACCGTTCCGATAAGCTGCCCGTATTTATCAGCAAGTCCTGCAAACCATATAATTCTGTCTACAGCTTTATTAATTTCTTTAACAGCTGCCTGTTTTGTGTACCCTGACCCGTTTACAAGCTCACCTGCAAGCTGTTCTTTTCTGCCTTCAAGCATTTCGCCAAGCCTGTAGAGTATCTGTCCCCTTTCATATCCTGTTTTAGCTGACCAGGTATTGAATCCAGTACGCGCTGCTACAACTGCATTCCTGATATCCTTGCGTGATGCGCGTGAAATATTACATATCTTTTTTTTGGTTTTAGGGTTTATTACCGGAAGGTAACGCTCTGACTCAGTTCTTGTAAATTTACCGCCTATATAAAGCTTGTACATTTTGGGCACTTCAAGTCTGTTAGCCATTATTATGAAAAATTAATTCGCAAATTTCCTTATTTCTGAAAATATTACTTTACCGTGCAGACCGTCAAAAACGGGTTTTGAATTTTCAAGTATCAAAACCTGGGGAGTTTCATCTGTCAATTTAAACTCACTATCAAGCTGTTTGGTAAGCTCATTATTTTTCTCGGTATCCAAAAGATAGGTTTTTATTCTCATTTCGCCTTCATTCCACTCTCTTTCAAGCAGTGTCATAACAACATGATCAACTCCGGCAGAAGGTGAATATTTCATCAGCATGACTCTTTTATCTTTGGATAGCGCCTTAATTTCGTTAAACTGCTCTTTTGTTTCTAACTTAATCCAGTTCATTTAAACCTGTTCTTTTATATAAAAATAAAGGTTTAGTTATTCACTAACTAAACCCGTTTATTCAGTAAGTAAAGCTAAAATTAAAACGGCATTTTAAAAAATATTCCTAACACAGAAAAGAATACTAAAAAGCCTATAGCAAATCCGGCACTTGCCCCGGTTGAGGGATAATTTACATTATTTTCGTTTTCCATGCCGCCAATTTAATAATTATTTTCCAGAAATGTAATTCTTTAATTCAGTTATGCTTGAGTCATAATCAAACGCTTCGTAGACCTTAAAGAAATTCTTAACATCACATACTTTTTTATAGGAATATTTTGCCACTTCAAGCTTCGTATCTTCAAATGTAAAGTACCTTAACAGCTCACGGACCTGGTCAGCAGAAAAATAATTTTCATCAATAGCTGTTTTAACAATTGCCAAATTGGATGACTCAAAGTTCCGGTTATTAATTGAACCTTTCAGGTCGTTAAAATCATCTTTTTTCATTACTTTGTACCGGCACTCATCATTTGTGCTGTAATTGTCTTTATCTTTAACCTTACCTGAATTATCATCACCGCATTTAAGCACAAACTCACCCATGGGGATAAGCCTGTTAAAAGCATATTTTTTCTTTTTGTATACTACAAATGTATTATATTCGTCAATAACAGCATACAGGTCAGAGCCTGAAGGAATTTTTATCTTGCCGTCGTATATGATATCACCCTGAGTATTGGGGTCTGCGTTAGCCCTTATGACCTTTAAACCATGCTCACCTGCTGAAAGATTATCAAACTCAGCATAATTACCCTGCGAGAGTGTTGTGTTATCCAGCGTAACCGAAAAATTTCCGTCATCATACAGTGATAGCTGCAGGTATGAGCTTTGTGAAAATGTTAATGATGAAAAGATAAACAGAACAAAAATCGTGATAAGGATTTTATTCCTCATTAATTATCAGATCCTTTCTTTATATTTTAACTCTTTGAATTCAATTATAAACCGGGTACCGTTGGAATTATTTATTTCTACAATACCATCAAGCTGTTTAACAAGTGTATCAATTAACTGCATGCCAAGCGAATCACTTTTATCCATATCAAATGAATCAGGTATGCCTATTCCGTTATCAATTACCTCAAGAATGACATTTTCACCGTATCTGCGCAAATTTAATTCAATTTTTCCAATGTAACCATCCGGGAATGCATGCTTAAGGATATTGTTGATAAGTTCATTCACTATCAGCCCGCATGGTATGGCAGTATCAATTGTCATTAATATATTTTCAGCGTTAATTACAAACTCAATATTTGCAGTGTTTATCTTATATGCCTTCAGCAAATGGCTTACCAGGTCTTTCAGATAATTTCCGATATCAATCTGGGAAATATCCGCAGATTTATAAAGTTTTTCATGTATCAAAGACATGGTTTCAACCCTTGACCTGCTTTTATTGAATATTGCCATATCTCTGGGATCAAATACAAATTTGGACTGAAGCTTCAGCAGGCTGATAATAATCTGTAAATTATTTTTAACCCTGTGATGAATTTCTTTCAGCAATAACTCTTTTTCTTTCAGTGATCTTTTTGTTATTTCCTCAGCTGCTTTTCTTGCGGTAATATCCGCGGCAACACCCAGTACCTGCATTTGCCCGTCAGTTCCTTTTAACGGGACTTTGATGGTTTGGTACCATTTTGTTTGGCCGGTTAATGAATTTGTAACTTTTTCTTCAGGAATGAATTTTGGCTCACCTGTAGCAATTACTTCCCTGTCATAATTCAGGAAATGTTCAACTTCATCTGCATTTGTGTTAAAGTCGCCGTCTGTCTTTCCGATCAGACTTTCCGGAACTGTACCGTAATTTTCAGCTACTGCTTTATTAACAAGTGTAAACCTTCCATCCCAGTCTTTTGCAAATACAAAATTCGGGTCAGTATCTATAACTGCCCTTAAATACTCTCTCTGCTGTTTAAGAAGATCTTCTGCTTTTACTCTTTCAGTTATTTCCTCTACAAGTGATGCAACACCGATAACAACTTCATTGTCATCTATAAGCGGAGTGTTATACCATTCACAAAGTATCCTTTTGCCATCCTTTGTGATATTCTCGTTCGTGCTTCTTTCGCCGCCTGATTTTTGTATCAGCTCTTTCCAAACTCTGCCGACTATTCCTTTTACTTCATCCGGAACAATAACATCTGCAGATTTCCCGAGAATTTCTTCTTTTTTCCACCCGAATATTTTTTCAGCTGATTCATTCCATCCATTAATACAAAAATCCATATTCCATTCTATAACAGCAAGAGGGGTTCTTTCCACATGAAGCAGCATCTTCTGGCGGGAATTTCGCAGCTCCTGCTCAGCTTTTATCCTTTCGGTAATATCCTGCAAAGTACCTATTATTGATAATTTACCGTCATACATCATTGATGAGCCCTTAACCTCAACATCAATTAATGTACCATCTTTTTTTATCGCCTTAAATGAGTACTGTATTGTCTGTACTTCGTTGCTGAGCCGCTTACGGATATTTTCCATAACCTGAGTTCTGTGTTCTTTTGAAACAATTTCCCACGCGCTTAAACCGGTCATTTCATGCTTATTGTATCCGAAAATTTCCTCATATTTTGGGTTTACATATACATACCTGTCATCCTGCAGTATATATATTCCCACTAAAGCGTTTTCAACAAGGCTTCTGAATTTCTCCTCAGCATTTATAATGTTTCTCTCAGCCCTTGCTCTTTCAACTATTTCATCCTTTAATTTAAGGTTGGAAGCTTTAAGCTCTCGAGTCCTGTTATCAACAAGCTCCTCAAGGTGACCGCTGTATTTCTGTAATTCCTGTTCAAGCAGCTTCCTTGTTGTTATATCAAAAGCTGAGCCAAGTATTTCTGTAACATTGCCATCATTATTTCTTGAAAATACTACTTCATGGCTTCTGAACCACCTGTATTTACCTTCTGAATTTTTGATACGGTATTCATAAGTAATTATTTCATTATCTTTAGCTGCGTAGTACTTTGCCATTGTACTCCTCAGCTTTATAAGATCTTCAGGGTGAATATACTTTTCAAAGAAGCTCTGACCCATCTTTATCACTTCATCGGAATTATATCCAAGTATTTCTGCAATTTTATAATTTGAAAATGTTATTCTGGGACCTTTTATATCATAGATATAAAGTATGCTTGGCAGTGAGTCTGCAATGCGTTTAATGAACTTCTGGTTATTAAGTATTTCTTTTTCAATTCTCCTGCGCTCTGAAATATTCCTGAACACCATTACAACACCTATCAATTCACCATTACTGTCAATTATTGGGGCTGCACTGTCATCTACAGGAATCTCACTTTTATTTTTTGTTATTAATATTGTATTATCATCCAGGCCTATAACTTTTCTGCTGCCTATTACAGATTGTATAGGGTCATTTGCTTTTTCACGTGTTTCTTCATTAATAATATTGAAAACATGGTCAATTAACAAGCCGTTCGCCTCAGTGCTCTTCCAGCCCGTTAGCTCCTCGGCAACCTTGTTCATAAAAATTATTTCGCCAACCTTACTTGTAACAATTACAGCATCGCCTATACTTTCAAGTGTTGTTGCCAGCCAGTTCCTGTTCTCTTCAAGCGACTGTTCAACTTCCTTTCGCTTATTTATATTTCTGTTAAGCAAATACACAGCAATGATTAATAATGCATATGCAAGTATATTCCCGAAGATCAGGTTCTTCAATGCATAGCTGGAGCTGTTTTGTGCTTCCAGCATCCTGTTGCTCAGTATATCCTTTTCATTGTTCTGAATACGCTCAATACATGCTTTTATCCTGTCTACTGTAATTTTACCTTTCTGCGTGAACTCGATCTGTGATTGGTAATCTTTCCCTTTTCTTTCCTGAAATTCAATAGATTCCTCAAGCAGATCCTTACGGTTAAAAATCAGCTGTTTCAGGGTATCTATAGTAAGTTTTTCAGAAGGCTCTTTAACAATTACTGCAAGTAAATTGAAAACTGAATCAATCGAAAAAACTGACGGGTAATAAGATTTCATAAATTCTTCATTACCTGTTATCAGGTATCCGCGTCTGTTCGTTTCAGCTTCTATCAGATTTGAATATAATGCTTCGGAGGTTTGTATTATTGTCAGGGATTTTGTTACCACTTCTTCATCTTCAAAATGAAAACGTATGTTCAGGTATATTACAATATTTACAGAAGTAAGGATAACGAGGGCTATTATGAACCCGGAGTTAATATATTTCTTCTCTAAAAGTCGTTTCAAATATTAAAAGTTTAGTACAAAATTTAACTGTAATAATATAATAAAACGATATAATAATATATCTGTTAAGTATTTATTTTTACAATTATAAAATTCAATTTAGTGAAGAAATTATTAAACGTAAATAATGAAAAACCAGAATTTTAAATTAATAAAATTCCGGTTTTTATTAAAAAATGACCGTTTTACGTTATTTTTTGATACTTTACCTCGATTTTGCGTCCTGGTATAAAGGCTTTAATTTTTCTACTAATGTAGGGTCATACTTCATCGCTGATTCAAAATCTGTTGCAGCAAGCTTGTAGTATCCAAGGTTGTAATAACAAATCCCCCGATTTTCATATACCTGATGCATCTCGGGATTTATTTTCAGCAGCTTGATATAATTATTCAATGCATTTTGATATTCGTCTTTTTCAAAATAAACATTTGCAAGGTTCAGAAGAACAACTGTATCTTCAGGATTAAATGATGATGCTTTTCTCAGGTCTGATTCTGCCAGATCGATCTTGTTCCATTTAAGATATATTCCGCCGCGGTAAGCATAAGCCTGCGCATTTCCATCGTCAAAAATCAGTGCTTTTGTAAAATCATCAAAGGCAAGGCTATCCTTACCCATTGATAAAAGTAATTTGCCTCTTTCATAATATGATTGAGAATTATTGTCATTAAGCTTAATTGCACTTTCAAAATCTTTCAGGGCATTGGGTACATCGTTCAGCTTATAATAATTCAGTCCGCGCTCAATATAAAGCTGGTAAGGATCTTTGCTTTTACCTTTTGAATTAATTGCGTTTGTATAATAATCACCAGCCTTAGCATAATTTCCGTTGGCTGAATAAATTGTGGCTAGCTCGTAATATGCCATGCCGTTATTGGGATCTAGCTGCAAGACTTTCCTGAAATTCTTTTCAGTGTTCGGAAGATCTTTCATACCGCTGTATGCAAGGCCTGCCTGGTAATAATATTTAACACTGTCAGGTGCCAATGAAGCTGCCTTTTCATAGTTTTCAACCGCACCTGCAAAATTGCCGTCTTTAAAATCTATCTGTCCCAGTGCAAAAAATACCTCGGGATAGCTGGGGTCTAATTTCAATGCCCTGTTATAATATTCCTTGGCATTGGCATTATCATCAGATAGCAGGTAAATGTTGCCAAGCTCAAGCAGCGCATCCACATTTTTTTTGTCAAGATCCGCAGCCATTTTCAGGTAGCTTATGGCAGAAAGATAATTCTTATCATTCTTATAACACATTCCCATCCTGTAAAACATGCTTACATCTTTCTGGTAACCCATGTTATATGCGATCGAGTAATCATTCAGGGCTTTATCATACATTTTAAGTGCATAATAAGCGTTGCCGCGCTGGTAGTATCCTTCATCATGTCCGCTTGCAATTTTCAGGTATTTTGTAAAAAGATCAACTGCTAGTTCGTAATCTTCGTCATTAATAGCATCCATGGCTTCACCAAATGTTACCCTGGTTGAATCCATTGAGTAAATAAAATTTGACGCGAAAAGGAAAAGAAATAAAGCAAAGATAATTTTAATTCTCATAAATGAAAGATATTTTTAAAAATTTATGTATTCTTTTAGACCCTG
>CAZOAP010000082.1:0-12840 GCA_964577645.1 uncultured Ignavibacteriales bacterium | reverse complement strand
AGGATAGAGTTCTATGGTGATATGGTGGAATCAATCAGGGAATTTGATCTTGTGACACAGCGCTCAATTGCCCAGCTTGATTCAGTTGAAATTCTGCCTTCTGCCGAAGTGCTGAATAATTCTGAAAGCGAAACAGAAAAGCTGATAGATTACATAAAGCAGGATACATTCTTTCTGCTGGATGAGCCCGACCTGATAAAAGAAGAGAACAGGGAAATATTCTTTAAAACCGTAAATTACAGCAGGTCTTATTTTTCAGGTTTTCCGCTGGTTAAAAGTGAAGCCCTTAATGAAAGTGAAAAAGCAGAAACTACAGAGCTTTTCATCGATACAAAATCACAGCCCTCATTTAATTCCAACACCAAATTATTTGCAGAAAACCTGAGCGAGCTCTCGGCAATCGGGTATTCAGTATATATTTCATGTACGGATGATTACCAGCTTAAACGCACACGTGAGCTTGTTGATGATATACTTGGTGATGATTTTAATAATATAAAATACATTGATGGCTCTATCCATGAGGGTTTCATACTGCCTTCGGCTTCAGTTGCAGTTTATACAGAGCACCAGGTATTCGGCAGGTATTTCAGGCCGGCAAAACGCAAGCGAAAATTCGGCGGTATTACTTTTAAGGAGCTGAGCACCATAAATTATGGTGATTTTATGGTGCACCAGAATTTTGGTATTGGTAAATATGCAGGCTTAAAGAAAATTACAACCGGCGGTGTTGAGCAGGAAGCTGTTAAGCTGCTCTATAAAGATAACGATATGGTGTTCGTTAACCTTAATTCGCTGCATCTTATCAAGAAATTCTCAGCGGCAGAAGGGGTCACACCAAAGCTTAACAAGCTTGGCGGCAGCGAGTGGGAAAGGATTAAGCAGAAGACAAAGAAAAAGATACAGGAAATTGCCCGTGACCTTATACTATTATATTCAAAACGTAAATCAGAAAAAGGCTTCAGGTTCTCACCTGACTCCGTGTGGCAAAAGGAGCTTGAAGCAAGCTTTATGTATGAAGATACTGTTGACCAGGCATCGGCTACCGAAGCAGTAAAGAAGGATATGGAATCAGAAAACCCGATGGACAGGCTTGTTTGCGGGGATGTTGGATTTGGTAAGACAGAAATTGCAGTGCGCGCTGCATTTAAGGCTGTTGTGGATAATAAACAGGTGGCGGTACTTGTTCCTACAACAATTCTTGCAGAGCAGCATTACAATACATTTAAAGACAGGCTCACTACATGGGCAACTGAAGTTGACCACCTTTCAAGATTTAAAACGAAGAAAGAACAAAAAGAGATACTTGAGAAGCTTGAATCGGGTAAAATAAATATTATCATTGGAACTCACAGGCTTCTTTCTAAAGATATTAAGTTTAAGGAGCTGGGTCTGCTTATTATAGATGAAGAACAGCGCTTTGGAGTTAAGGCAAAGGAAAAATTAAAATTCCTTAAAGAAAATGTTGATGTTTTAACATTAACGGCTACACCTATACCAAGAACGCTTAATTTTTCATTGCTTGGGGCAAGGGATCTTTCTATAATAAACACTCCCCCTAAGAACCGCCAGCCAATACATACTGAAATTATAAATTTTGATAAAAAAGTTTTAGGAAATGCAATTTCCCGTGAGCTGCAACGAGGCGGACAGGTATACTTTGTTAATGATAAAATTGCAAAGCTTGATGAGCTTGCTGAAATTATAGAAGAAATTGTACCCTATGCAAAAGTTGCAGTTGCACATGGACAGATGTCACCTGCACAGCTTGAAAATGTTATGATGCGTTTCCTTGAAAAAAGGTCGAATGTTTTACTGTGTACAAAAATTATTGAATCAGGGCTTGATATTCCGAGTGTTAATACCATAATAATAAACAGGGCTGATAACTTCGGGCTTGCAGAGCTTTACCAGCTTCGCGGCAGGGTTGGCAGGTCAAATATAAAATCATACGCATACCTGGTTACGCCGCCTCAAAGCAGCTTAACCAAACAGGCAGTGCGCCGCCTGCATGCACTCGAGGAATTCTCAGAGCTTGGCTCAGGTATGAACCTGGCATTAAAGGACCTGGAAATACGCGGTGCAGGTAACCTGCTTGGCAAAGAGCAGAGCGGCTTTATCAGTGAGATCGGGTTTGATATGTACATGCAGCTGCTGGATGAAGCGGTTACGGAGCTTAAAGATACTCTGCCGGGTGATTCACTGCCTGCAGAAACAGTGCATGCACTGGCTGAAAAGAGCAAGCCTAAATTAAAAGATGTTTTTGTAGAATCCGATATCAGCATGCTTCTGCCTGAGAGTTATATTGATGATGAAAATACAAGGCTGGAGCTTTACCAGAGGCTTTCAAAGATCAATAATTCAACAGAGCTTGATGAAGTTAAGTCTGAGCTTGTTGACAGGTTCGGTAAGTTACCTGAAGAAGTAATATCATTGTTTAAGCATTTAGAGATCAAATTATTATTATCATCAATTGGATTTGAAAAAATTACAATATCAGGCGAGCAGCTTGAATTATTTTTTGATCTTAACAATGAAAATATTTTTACAAGCGGATATTTTGAAAAAGTTCTGGGTTTTATTAATGAACACTTCAAGAATACCTCAAGAGTTAAGCAGACAAAGAATTCCTTATCCGTTCAGGTACGGATTCCACGTTACCAGACACCGGACGAAAAATTAAACGAAATTCATAATTTTGTTATAAAATTAGGTGAATTGCAGACATAATGTATTTCCTTTTAAAAATTATAAAAATTTATCCTTATATTTACAGTATCTTATTAAAAAAATTCCTTTTTTATGAAAAAAATACTTCTTTTCCTTTTATTTACTTCTATCAATTTCACATTCTCCCAATATGTTCCTGAGTGGATCCAGGTACAATCTCAAACAAATCTGAATATTGACAATTCTGCTCTCTCTGCAATTGATGGTTCAGGTAATATTTATATTGCAAATGCATATGATAATGCGGGAAATTCCAATTTAATACTGACTAAATTCAGTAATAATGGTACATTTTTATGGCAGCAGGAATATAATTCCTCAGCCCCTGATAATCAGGACCGCCCCAAAAAATTAATTTTTGACCAGTCAGGTAATATAATAGTATTGGGAAATGCATATTCACAAAGTTTTTTTGATAACAAAATATTTATTGTAAAGTACAATAGCACAGGAACACTTTTAAATTCATTTGAATACAAAAGACCGGGAAATCCGATCACTGTTGCTGCTGACATAGTAAAAGATAATACCGGTAATTTCATAATTGCCGGGACAGTAGATAATGAACAAACTTTTATAGATTCTACTTTAATAGCAAAATTAGACCAGGGATTAAATATTCAATGGGTTAAAACATTAAGAGATACAAATTCATATTATAATTTTTTACAAAATATAAAAATAGATCCATCGAACAATATTTTTGTATCCGGGCAGAGTGGAAATAACATAATAAACTTAAAATATGATAATGCAGGTAATACTCTTTGGTTCAGAAAATACAATAATACCCAAACTTTAAATTACAATCATGCATCCCCTGTATCTTTTCTTGATAATAATCAAAACCTATATGTTTGTGATGCTAAACGTGAAGTTTCAGGTGATGATACGACCAAGACAGTTTTACTAAAATATAACTCATCCGGAGTACTGCAATGGGCAAATGCATATAATATTTCCACTAACGGAACCGAAGGACCACGGAGAATATTTTCAGATAATACGAATATATATCTTGATGTGAATTATTATAATGACAGTTACCTGGTAAAGGTAAATACTTCAGGACAGTTACAGTGGGTGAAAACAATGGATCATTACGTTTATTCTATGAATTTGGATTATTCTAGTAATATCATCACAACAGGTTACAAAAATGCTTATCAAAGAACTGAAATGTGTATGGATAAATTCAGTACAACTGGTTCAATGGAAGCATCATATAGATTTTCATATAATGGGTCAGGATTTGACCAGGCAACAACATTTTTCAACACAAATGATTCAAAAATAATACTGGGTGGTTATCACAATTCATCTTTATTGCTAGTTAAATTAACGCCGTCTAATTCACAGTTATTTACATCTTCCAGGGTAAATTTATCAAAACCAATTCTGGATAGTCTCTATACTTATGATACAATTTCAACAACATTGCAATTGCCGGTATTTACACAGGTAAAGGGTGTATATGTAAATATTGATACAATACTTCATTCGGCAACAGGTGATCTTAATGTTATGCTAGTACATGAAGGCAAAACTGATACCCTTATTTATCAAAGAGGCGGACCTTTTGATAACTTTATAGGAACAAAATTAAGCGATACATGCACAGCAAATATCTGCAGTTCAGGAAATTCGCCCTTTACAGGTTATTATAAACCGTGCTGGGCACTTGAACAGTACAATAATTTAAGTGCATCCGGTCCATGGATCCTGAAGATATATGACAGGCGCTCACCTGATACAGGGGTTCTGAAAGCATGGTCGATTTCTATAATCTATGATATGCCAATAGGTATAAACCAGATAACATCTGAGACACCCTCTGCTTATTCACTTTCACAAAATTATCCAAATCCTTTTAATCCAACTACAAAAATCAAATTCTCACTTCCGGGAAAAACAAATGTTAGAATTATCATTTACGATTTATTGGGAAGAGAAATTGAAACATTATTGAATTCTGAACTGAAAGCAGGGGTTTATGAAACAGAATTCAATGCTTCAAAGTTAGCTTCAGGTATCTATTTCTATAAATTTATAGCTGAAGACTTCACGGAATCTAAAAAAATGCTGTTGATAAAGTAATGGCATAATTTTTTGTCTGCCTGACTGCGTCCAGCGGGCATGATATCAAACTTGACAATATTTTTAAATGAATACAGATATTTAGATAGAAATCAATTTACGGGAAATAAATTAAAAAATCTTATGAAAAAATTGATATTACTTATGATATTAACATCCCTTAATATCATAGCACAAATTGCTCCTGAATGGGAATATACTTTTCATTTGAACAGCAATAATCAACAGAATGTAAAAACAATATTAACTGATAACAATAATAATTTTGTTTTTTTAGCAAGATCAAATGAAGATACCAACCAGGTAAATGGCGGAATTATTTTGATCGGAAAAGTCAGCCCAGCAGGTACATTGTTATGGCGAAGAACATATTCACGCCCCGGTTTGGATAGCGGAGACGTTCCTGTAAGCATGGTACAGGATTATCAAAACAATATATACATTCTGGATTACAGCCACGGCTATAACAGCGGTCCGGATTTTGGAATAATAAAATATGGCCCAAACGGCAATTTCATATGGGATTATTTTTATACATCTACCGGTGGTATAGATTCATATGACCAGCCTAACGCATTAACAATAGATAACCTGGGGAATTGTTTTGCAACCGGTTTATCCGGTTATGCAAATAGCGGATTATATGTGGATTCTATTTTTACTATTAAGTTAAAATCTGCAGGCATTTTACGATGGAAGAGGTCATATTTAACTACCTCCACAAGATTAAGTACAGGTGAATGTTTAATAGCAGATAATTCCTCTAATTTATATGTTGGAGGAATGGTAAATGATTCAGGAAACGGTTTCCTGAATGCAATACTATTAAAGTATAACGCATCAGGTGTTTTACAATGGAGTAAATATTATTCAGGCTCACAGGGTATGACAGATTGCTTTGTGGATATGAAATTTGATAATTCAGGTAATATTGTTGCTTCTGGCAGCACAGATGGTGATTATTATCTGGATTCAGCATCTGCATTATTACAGAAATATTCTTCAACCGGAACTTTAATATGGACACAAGTTTACCATACTATAAATCCTGGCGGGGAAATTGGGCGTAAATTACTTATGGATAATAACGACAACATTTATGTTTTGGGAGGATCTCAATATTTTGATTACTTCGGTCCCTCTGTTTCTTTTTTGCTCAAATATAATTCATCAGGAAGCTTGCTTTGGAGCAACAGGCATGGTGATTATTACCTGAATCCGGCTTTTACATACAATATTTCATTTGACTTAAATCAGAATTTACTGGTAACAGGATATGAGAAAAAATACGGCAGGACAAACCTTTTATTATTAAAATACAATAGTTCAGATGGCAATAAGCTCTGGTCTTATTTGTATAATAAAACCGGAAACAGTTACGATGTATCAAATATTTCTTCTTATATTTCCGAAAATCTTTATATTGGAGGTAACTCTGATAATAATTTCTTGCTGATGAAAATGCAACCAACCAACTCATACACTACAACATTCCGCAGAGATCATCTTTACAAGCCAATACTTGACAGCCAGTACACTTATGATACAGTGTATATGCCAACTGATATTCCGCCGACTGCATATTTAAAGGATATGTATGTATCTATCGATTCATTAACCCATACTTCTACAGGTGATCTTGAAATTACAATTGTTAATAATAACAGGGAAGATACACTTGTATATAGACGCGGAGGGATACTGGATAATTTTATTGGCACAAAACTAAGCGATACATCAAGTCTCAATATTTGCAGCAATGGTTTACCTCCATATACTGGTTATTACGCTCCCTGCAGATCATTTTCAAAATATTTTTCATTGCCTGCATCAAGTCCATGGATCTTGAAAATCTATGACAGGAAAGCACCTGAAACTGGTGCATTAAGATCCTGGTCATTAACATTAACATATGAAACAACTATCGGAATAACACCAATATCAAATGAAATTCCCGGAGAATATTCATTATTTCAAAATTATCCCAATCCGTTTAACCCTGTTACCCGGATAAGATATTCAATTCCTGTCTCTTCCGAGGTAAAATTAAGCATATATGATATTAACGGAAAAACAATAAGTACACCTGTTAATGAATATCAGAACACTGGAACATATGAGATTAGTTTTGATGCATCTTACCTTGCCAGTGGTGTATATTTTTATAAAATTGAAACAGATAATTTCATTGAAACCAGAAAAATGGTTCTTATAAAATAATTCATTATGAAACTTTCATCCATATTAATACCAATAATATCCATTCTTATCATTCAGTCAGCTTTGTATTCACAAACCGGCTGGTTTCTGCAGGTAAGCGGTACAAATGTAAACCTGCATTCAATAAATTCACACCATGGCAACGAAAATCTTGCATGGGCATGCGGCGATAATGGCGTGATACTCCATACCACTAACGGCGGAACAAACTGGGTTCAGCAGGTCTCAGGCACACCCAATGACCTTTACTGCATTTGCTTTATGGAAACTTCAGGCGGTCCGGTTATGGCTGTTGGTGAAGACGGAATAATATTAAGAACAACCAATAACGGTACTAACTGGGTAACAATTTCATCGCCAACAACCCGAACACTTAGAGATATCAGTGATTATAATTTTGTAGCAGTTGGTGACTCTGGTACTATATTAAAAAGCTCCAATACCGGGCAGAACTGGTCTATACTGCCCAGCCCGACAACTGAACAGCTTAATGCAACATCTGCAATATTTTCAAATTACATTGTTGGTAATAACGGAACAGTACTTAAAGGATTTTCATCAGGCACAAACTGGGTTCTCTCCCCAAGCGGCACAACTGCAAATCTATACGGAGTGCCTCTTTTTGGTAATACTGATATTACCATAGGTACAGGCGGTATAATATGGCGCAGCTCAAATTTTGGTTCCAGCTGGTTTGGGCAAAACAGCAATACCGGTGTTACTTTACGCTCTGTTGAGTATTCCGTGAACAATACATCCCGGATTTACATCTGCGGTGCAGGCGGAACAATTATAAAATCAACCAATGAAGGTAACCTGTTCGGCTTTCAGAATACGCCAGTAACCCAGGACCTGAATTCAATATTTTTTTACCTGGATGACCAGCGCGGCTACTGCTGCGGAAATAACGGCACAATCCTTAAAACCAATGATGGCGGCGGCTCAATTATTACATCAGTCAGCAATAATAATGAGGTCCCGCATGAATACTATCTCGGGCAGAACTATCCAAATCCGTTCAATCCGGAAACAAGAATAAAGTTCAGTATTCCAACAGACGCAGTAACAAAAATAACTGTATCGGATATTACCGGAAGACAAGCAGGAATTCTTTTAGAGAGGTATATTACAGCCGGAAGTTATGAAATTACATTTAACGGGTCAGCATATTCCAGCGGAATATATATTTATACTTTAAGCACCGGCAGTTATACAGAATCAAAAAAGATGATATTGATAAAGTAACATCATTACTTTAGCTGCTTGATGAAATTTTATTTTTAGAGTATTTTGAGATTCATCCATCCTGCATTATAATACCAGATTTTTTTTTATAAATTTCTAAGTTTTGGAACTATAGCTATATCAGTTAAGTTACTATAATTAACTGACCTAAATTCCACTAAAAATATATAATGAAGAGATTATTTACTGTTTTTTTATTGTTTGTCTCTGTTTATATCACCTATTCACAGCAAACCGGGGTTTTAAACGGTATTGTTATTGATAAATACACCCAGACATTCTTAAAAGATATTAATATTCAGATACTGGGAACGGAATTTAAGTCCCGTTCAAAAGAAGACGGCAGTTTCCGTTTTTCCGGTGTTCCCGTTGGGACCTACGAGGTTGAATTTACCTCGGCATCATACCAAAAATATATTCAAACAGATGTAGTCATATCAACAGGAATAGAACGTGACCTTATCATTGAGCTTCAGGGCATATCAACCGATGAAGTTGTTATTGAAGACTCAAGATTCCAGAAACCCGGAGATGTTACAACATCATACAAGTCACTTTCTTTCGAAGAGATCAGGCGTTTTCCCGGCGGACTTGAAGATATCGGCCGTGTGATACAATCTTTGCCCGGTATATCATTAACAAGTGACGGCAGAAATGACCTGCTTGTCCGCGGCGGCTCACCTGCAGAAAACCTGTTTGTTGTTGATGGCTTTGAAGTGAACAACATTAACCATTTCGGCTCACAGGGTGCAACCGGCGGACCCGTTAGCGTACTTAATCTTGATTTCGTCAGGAATGTAAATTTCCTCACAGGTGGATTCAGCGCAAAGTATGGTGATAAGCTTTCCAGTGTTGTAGAAATTGAACAGCGCGCAGGAAGCTCAGAAAAATTCTTTGGCAAGGTAAATTTAAGCGGAACAGGTTTTGGCGCAAATTTTGAAGGACCTATCTCAAAGAAAAATAAATCAAGCTGGCTCGTCTCAGCACGCAGAAGCTATCTTGATATAATATTTAATGCAGCGGGTTTTTCATTTGTACCTGAATACACAGACTTCCAGGCAAAAGCTGATCTTAAGCTGAACAGTAAGAACTTTATTGAGTTCAATTCATTTGGCGCACTGGATAAAGTACGCTTCAACAACGATACAGAAGAGAAAAAACAAAACAATCTTAATATATTACAGAACAACCAGAACAGTTACTCTGCTGGATTTTTGTGGAAAACACTTTTGAACAAAAACTCATTCTTGGTTACATCAGTTGCAAGGAATTACTCAAATTATCATTTTTCACAAAGAGACAGCAATTTTACTGAAATATTCCGGAATGACTCCAAAGAAAGTGATGTTCAGCTTAAGCTGGATTACAGCAGCCGCCTGGGCAGCAGCACATTTATATCACTTGGCACAGCCGGTAAAAGATTAAAGCTTAATTATGTTATAGATAAAAAAGCTGATACGCTATATTATATCGATCCAAACACTGGCAACAACCTCGTAATACCGGCAATATCCATACTGGAAAACATTAATACATACAAAGCATTTGCCTATGCTGAAGTTATCCAGAACTTAATGAATAGGGTTAAGCTGACAGCAGGCTTAAGATATGATTATTTTGACCTGATAAATAAAAAAAGTTATCTCTCGCCAAGAACAAGCCTGGCAATTACTGTTACGCCGGTTTTTTCAATTAATCTTGCTTACGGTATTTTTTACCAGTCACCATCAAACATATGGATAGTCGGTTCAGCAGCAAATAAAGACCTCAGGGATATCAGGGCTGACCATTACATTGCAGGAATTGAATACCTGCTTGATGAAAGCACGCGGTTAACAATTGAAGGTTATTATAAAGATTACAAATATTATCCTGTGAGCGTTAACAGGCCTTACTTGATACTTGCAAATAACAGCGGGTTTGAATCACAGAATTCATTCGGACTGGAAGAGCTGAGGAGCGAAGGAACAGGCAATGCAAAAGGATTTGAAATATTCCTTCAGAAAGCTTTAACCAAAAATTTTTACGGAACCTTGAGCTTTTCATACAGCGATGTTAAGTATAAAGCATACGATGGTATTGAAAGAAGATCAGACTGGGATAACCGCTTTGTTGCTAACATTAACGGAGGTTACAAGCTTGGTGCTACCTGGGAGTTCAGCGCTAAGTTCCGTATTGCAGGCGGCAGACCTTATACTCCGATCAACCCTGCTGATGGTACTATAAATTATGATCTGTATAACACAAAAACTCTTCCTATATATCACAGGCTTGATGTAAGAGCAGAGAAAAAATTCATATTTAAAGCTTGGACACTTACCACATACATCGATATTCAGAACATTTACAATAAGCAGAATGTTTACCAATATGAATGGAATTCCTTTACCCGGGAAATTGAAACAAAGAAAAATCTTGGTATCCTGCCTACTATAGGTGTAAGTGCAGAATTTTAAAATTCATAATTTTAGAATTTAAATTAGCCGGTTAAAATCCGGCTTTTTTATTGAATTTTTCGTAAAATTACAAAATTCCCTGATACAATTATCATGATTTAGAGTGCAGTAAATCATAGGAAAACAAAGCAGTTACAGAGTATTTTATATTGAATTATTATGATTTTTAATTAATACTCCCATGAAAAATATTTTATATATTGCTGTCATTTTATCATTACTTATTCCTTTCAACATTTTTACTCAAAACACATCAGCCGAAGAACAAAAAGCTCATCAATACCTCCAAACCAAAGGTGAGGTTTACTTTTCTTTTGAGGTTTTTGATAAAGCCAGGATAAATGATATATCTAAAATTGTATCTGTAGATAATGTAAAAGGCGAAACGGTTTTTGCATATGCCAATAAAAATGAATTTGAAGAATTCCTGAAACTTAATATTCCTTTCACAGTTTTGCCCCATCCGGGTGATGTGAATTTTGATCTTAATATGCAAAGCTCACCGAGCGGTGTTATGGAATGGGATACTTACCCGACTTATGATGCATATGTTGCAATGATGAACCAGTTTGCAATTGATTATCCCAATTTATGCAGGATAGTTAATGCAGGCTCAACAGTTCAGGGCAGGCAGATCTTATTTGCCGTGATATCTGATAATGTAAATACACCTGAGCCTGAGCCAAAAGTGATGTATACTTCATCAATGCATGGTGATGAAACAACTGGGTATGTTTTAATGCTCAGGCTTATTAATACACTCCTGACAGGATATTCTTCAAATACACAGTACAGCAATCTTGTAAATAATACAGAAATATGGATCAACCCGCTGGGGAATCCGGATGGTACATACCGTTCTGGTAATAATACGGTAAACGGCGCTGTACGTTATAATGCAAATAATTATGACCTGAACCGCAATTACCCTGGTGTTGACGGTCCGAACACTGCACCGCTTCAGCCTGAAACAATTTTATTTATGAATTTATCAGGTATCAACTACTTCAGGCTCTCCGCAAATTTTCACGGTGGCACAGAAGTGTTGAATTACCCATGGGATAGCTGGTCAAGGTTAAGTGCTGATGATGCTTGGTGGGTAAGAACTTGCAGGAAATATGCAGATACTGTTCACATTTATGCGCCCGCAAATTATATGAATGAATATGTGAACGGTATAACAAACGGATATGCATGGTATTATGTCCGCGGCTCAAGGCAGGATTACCAGATCTATTACAGGCATGGAAGAGAAGTCACAATAGAAATTTCTGATACAAAGCTGCTGCCTCCTGCTCAATTGCCTGCTCACTGGGAATACAATTACAGGTCGCTTATTAATTATTTAGAACAGGCTCAATACGGCATACGCGGTGCTGTAACTGACTCATTAACCGACCTGCCGGTAAAAGCAAAAGTTACTATCACCGGCTTTGATATGGATAGCTCCGAAGTTTATTCCGATAGCACTTTTGGAATGTACTACAGGATGATAATCGCAGGGAATTATAATCTGACATTTTCCGCTCCTGGTTATTACAGCAAAACAATACAGAATGTTTCTGCAGTAAATGATCAGGCATCAGTTGTTAATGTTAAGTTAAGACCGATAACTACCGGTATAGCAGGAAATAATGAACTTCCAAATGAATTCCGGCTGTACCAAAATTATCCAAATCCGTTCAATCCAACAACCAAGATCAAATTTCAAATTCCCCTCTTGAGAGGGGTGTCCGAAGGACGGGGTGTGTTAACACAGCTTATCATTTACGATATCCTCGGAAGAAATATTGCAACTTTGGTAAACGAACAATTACAGCCTGGCGCATACGAAGTTGATTTTGACGGAAACAATTACCCAAGCGGAGTATATTTTTATAAAATATCGGAAGGTGATTTCAAAGCAGTAAATAAAATGATCTTACTTAAATAAATTCTTATAAAAATGAAAAAGTTTAACATAATCTTTACTTCTATTTTGATATTTGAATTTTTCTTATTTTTCAACAATAATACCAAATCCGATTGGACACAAACAAATGGTCCAATTGGTGGTTATGTTAGATGTCTGACTTATAGCAATGGCAATCTT
>CAZOAP010000081.1:0-12865 GCA_964577645.1 uncultured Ignavibacteriales bacterium | reverse complement strand
AAAGATCCTTGATGCAGAGCCTGTTGTAAATGGTGAAATGATAAATTTCTGCAAATGGGTCTCATCATATTATATCTGCCCGCTTGGTGAAGTGATCTTTTCCGCAGTTCCAAAAGGAATAATGGTGGAGTCAAGGATACTTTATTCATTAACAGATGCAAACAGGAATATCCCCTTAACGCAAAATCAGAAAAATGTAATAAAACTGCTTCAGGATAGGTCACTATCCATAAAACAGATAGAAGGCAGGCTGAAGAGTAAAAGTGCCAGAAGCACTGTACTTTCATTACTAGCAAAAGGGATATTAATGCAGGAGCATATCACCTCTAAGGAAACTGCTAAGGCAAAATTTGAAAGGTATGTTGAGTTTGACCTGTTAGATGATTTCAAGGATTTCACAAAACAATCTCTGGATATTTTCTTTAAAGAAAATAAATTCCGATCTGCCTGCCAGCCAAAAGTCTTACGGTACCTGATAGAAAATAATATTTCGGGTATAAGTGCAGCAGAAGTTTTAAAGAAAACCAAGTCAGCACTATCGGTATTAAAATCACTTGAAAAACGTGAATTCATAAGGTTGACGCAAAGGCAGGTCAACCGTGCGGGTGAACAGGATTTTGCCGATGATAAAAAGATAATTGAGCTGAATTCCGACCAGAAAAGTGTGCTTGAAGAGATATTAAAGGCAGAAGGAGAGTTCAAAACTTTCCTGTTATTCGGTGTAACCGGAAGCGGCAAAACCCAGGTATATATAGAGGCAATTCAGAATATCATTACAAAAGACAAAACTGCTATTGTACTGGTACCAGAAATATCTTTAACACCGCAATTGATCCACAGGTTTAAAACTTACTTTGGCGATATCATTGGCGTTATGCACAGCAAGCTTTCCGATGGCCAAAGGTTTGATGTATATCAGCGCATCCGTTCAGGCGAGATTAAGATAGTGATAGGAGCTCGCTCAGCTTTATTTGCCCCGCTTGAAAATTTAGGGATAATTATTGTTGATGAGGAGCATGACCATTCCTATAAACAGACGGAAAAAAATCCGAAATACAGCGCAAGGGATTCAGCCATTGTAAGAGCTAAACTGAACAATGCTGTTGTAGTACTAGGCTCAGCAACACCCAGTATGGAAAGCTTTTATAATTACAAAGCAGGTAAATATTCACTGCTCGAGCTTCCCCATCGTGCACTAAAGACTAAACAGCCAAAGGTGGAAATTGTTAACATGCTGGATGAGCTAAGGCATCCCACAAAATATAAAAAGTATGAAACACCTGAGCAAAGAGTGCTCTCTTCACGGCTGATAAATTATATTGATGCTGCGCTTAAAAGCAAGCAGGCAATAATATTGATGCAGAACCGAAGGGGATACTCAGCTTACCAGCAGTGCCTTGATTGCGGAACGGTAAAGATGTGCAGGAATTGTGATATCACAATGATATACCATAAACATAAAAATAACCTTCGCTGCCATTATTGCGGTTCGGTTGAAAATCTATTGACAAATTGTGAAATTTGCGGAAGTAATAATCTTAAATTAGTGGGTGTTGGCACAGAAAAGATAGAGGAAGAAATTCAGAGATTATTCCCTGAAGCAAGAAGCATGCGCATGGATGCTGATACGGTTAAGGGAAAGGATGCACACAGGAAAATACTTAAAAGCTTTCATGAAGGTGAGTTTGATATATTAATTGGTACACAGATGATATCAAAAGGTCTGGACTTCCCAAATGTATATCTTGTTGGTGTAATTTCTGCAGATATTGGATTATATATCCCTGATTTCCGCGCATCTGAAAAAACATTCCAGCTGCTTATGCAGGTCTCGGGGCGCTCAGGCAGGATAAGTGATAACGGCAAGGTTGTGATACAGACAATGAACCCGGAGAATTATATTTTCCCTTTGGTAGAGAACCATGATTTCACAGCATTTTTTGAAAAAGAAATAAAACACCGTTCCATACACAGCTACCCCCCGTTTTCCAAAATGATACTTATAGAAATATCATCACCCTCGCAGGTAAATGTTAATAATCACGCCTGGAAAATTTATCATTTTTTAAATGGCAGAATAGTTAACAGTGCAAGCCGGCCGTATCTTGAATTGCTTAAACCTGCACCTGCATTAATATACAAGATAAAAAATACTTTCCGCATGCATTTAATATTAAAGATATTAAAAGCATCCGGACAGACAGCCGGTGACAGCGAAGATATGATACTTGCTTTGAAAGAGTTTACCTCAGGCTTAAAGCTTAGATCAACTGAAAGAATTGATATAGATGTTGACCCGCTGAGCTTTTATTAATAATTATTTCGCAAAGACCAGGTCTATCCACCTGTGCTCTGTATCTACTTTGTTTACCTTTACCTTAACTTTATCACCTATCCTGTATTTTTTCCTTCTGTGCCTGCCTACTATCTGGTAATTCTGCTGGTCTAAAATATAATAATCGTCATTCATATCACGCAGCCTTACCATTCCTTCTATCATACTTTCGGTAATTTCAACATATATACCGTATTCAGAAATACCCGAAACAATTGCATCAAATGTTTTGCCCACATTGCTTTCCATGTACTGGCACTGCAGTATTTTTATCGCTTCTCGCTCTGCATGTACCGCATTGATCTCCATATCAGTTGATTGCTTTGCTATATCAGGCAGTACTTTCTGGTAATGCAGATGACGCTTCTGGTTCATACCGTTTAGCAGTTCATACAGTATCCTGTGAACAATAAGATCTGGGTAGCGGCGGATCGGAGAAGTAAAATGTGTGTAATGGTCAAAACCAAGCCCGTAATGCCCTATGTTCTCTTCTGAATATATTGCTTTGGACATTGCCCTGATAGTGATATCGTTTATAAGATATTCCTCTGGCCGGCCTTCAATTTCCATCAGCATTTTCTGAATGGAGCGTTTATTTTCAGGGTCAAGCCTGATACCAAACTGCTTAACGAACTGCGAAAGCTCAACTATCCTTTTCTTATCGGGAATATCATGTATCCTGTATATGAAAGGCGGCTTTTGTTTCTGTCTTTCAACAAAAAGGGTTACACATTTATTGGCGGTAAGCATAAAATCTTCTATAAGGCGCATTGATTCAAGCCGTTCTTTTGGCTTAATACTTTTTATAAGACCGTTCTCAATTTCAGCCTTAACTTCTGTAGTTTCAAAATCAAGGCTTCCTTCATCAAGCCTGCGTTTAAAAAGTATCTTGTGAAGCTCATTCATTTCATTCAGCTTTTCAAGGAACTTTCCTTCCTGCTTATCCAGGATATTCTGTACCTCTTCATATGTAAATCTTTTCTTGCTGTTTATGACAGATTTACAAACGTCATATTTTATAACATCACCTTTTTTATCAATTTCCATGAAGCATGAAAATACAAGCCTGTCTACTTTCTCTTTCAATGAACATACATCATTTGAAAGCTTTTCAGGGAGCATTGGCACAACATCATTCATAAGGTAAGCACTGGTACCGCGTGCCAGTGCTTCTTCATCCAGAGCAGAGCCTTCGGTAACGTAATGCGATACATCTGCAATATGCACACCAAGATAATAATTACCGTTTGGCATAATATCAAGAGAAATTGCATCATCAAAATCCTTAGCATCAACAGGGTCAATAGTAAAGATAAGCTCTTTCCTTAAATCCCTGCGTTTTTTTATCTCTTCTTTTGATATCTCAAAATAACCGTCTTCTTCAAGCTTTTTCAGTTCGTCACGAACAGGTTTTGGGAAAGTCTTGGTTAGTCCGTATTTTTTTATAAGTGCTTTGAATTCGGTTGTAACATCCCCTGCTTTACCCAGTACCTGTGTAATTTTTCCTTCCGGTGAAAGGTCCTGGTACTCCCAGTTAACAATTTCGCATATTACTTTATCACCGTTAACTGCACCTTTGAGCGCATTTTTGGGGATGAAAATATCCTTTCTGAATTTCCTGTCATCAGGAATAACGAATGCATAATCTTCACCTTTGCTGCTGAACTGCAGCTTACCAACAACTGTGTGTTTTTCACGTTTAATGATATTTTCAACAATTGCTTCCCGTTCATTACTGCCGGCATACTCTATAATAGTGACTTCAACCTTATCGCCTTTAAGTGCTGTAAGCAGGTTCTTTTTCTTTATCGGCAGAATTAATGTACCGTTTTCAGTTGCTATCTCAGCTGCATATTCATTCTTTTTATCGATCGTGATTATGCCTTCGTAAAATGCAGCTCTGCTGTTATATTCATAGAACTTTCCGTTTTTCTGCAGCTCGCCATCATGAACAAGCTCGTTAAGTATATTACGTACTTCTGCTTTAAGAGATTTATTCACCTTAAGCTTATTGAATAGCATATTGAATTTAATTGAAAGTGAGGGGGTTCGTTTAAACAATCCTGTTATTTGCTGCCTAAGGTCGTCTAATTTATTTTTAGCCACTTTGGTTTTTATTTAATTTAGTAGCGGATCTTGTAAGTTAACCCGGCTCTGGTTTCAAAGCCGGCATTGCTGTTTAAAAGTATATTTGAATAAGTTCTTGAGATCTGTATCAGCAGGTTGTTTGATACATCGATATTCAGTAATTTATTCAGCGGGTATTCCACACTTACTTCAAGGTTATTGATATTTGAAAGTATCTTGCCGCCGAATTTAACTATTGCATCGCCAAATGCTGATGTAATTTTGATATCAGTACTGCTTAAATTACCGCCATTGTAGATTACTTCTGTGTTAACAATAAATGGCGCAATATTACGCAATGCCTCAAATAATAATGATGAAGCCAGTCCTGAACCGAAATTATTTCCTAAATTACTTAATGCAGATGTACCCAGGTTAGAAGCTATTACGGGTCCGCCAAAGAGCAAATAAGATATCGCTTTGGTCTGTGCATCCGGTCCTGTTTCTTTGTTCCCAAGATCATTCTTTAAAGAAAGTGTCAGCTCAGGCTTATATCTTGTTCCTGTAATATCAAGCTCAACATACATAATTTCCTGCGTGTTATCAGGTGTTGTTCTTATATTCTTATATTCAGCTTTAATATTTAATGATGGATTATTATAATCACCGTTAAAATCAAGATAACTGTCATTTATCCTGAAATTCTTATAAAAGCGGTAATACGAATCACCCACAATGTTCAGCCTGCCAAAAAGCTGGAACCTCCTGTCCGGTGTCCGGTTATCCAGACTTAAGTTTCCCATAAATTCACCGTTTAATTCTTCACGGGTCAGGCTGTTCATATTCACATTTACTATAATATTTCTTTCCATCTTAATATCAAGATCGTATGTAATATAGTCTGCAACAGTGGGCTCGCGTTTTTCCAGGATATAATTATATCTTAAGAACGGATCGAGATTTCCCAAATCTTCCTGCGTAACTGAAATTGTAGTATCAAGGAATTTGTATCCTGTGGAATCGGTAAGTATCCTGTATGTAAAATCATCGGAGTATATATCATATGCAAGGCTTGATATTGCCGGGAAATATAACTTTGCACTCTTAATTACCAGCTGCCCTGATACAAGCAGGTTCCTTAAATTACCTTTAATACGTATCGGCGGGTCACCGATACCGCCAAGCATTTCACCATAGAAACCGAACCTGTTCTGAATTGATGAACCGTCAAGAAAATACATATCACCTCTTGTTGTAAGATCAATATCATTTACGCTTAACCCTGCAAAATTGATCTTACCGAAAACATCTATATGTCTTGACTGGTCTCTATCATTATAGATAGCAAAATTCTCAATGATAAGATCTGACCTGTCAGTTTTAAGACTTGTTTCAAACCTGTAATACAGGCCGTTCCATGTAAAGAAAATTCTGCCGCGGGTAATATTGGCATTCCCTGATAAGATCGGGTCAGCAATTGTACCCTTAGCAGTAATTTCACCATCTAGAAATCCCCTCAGATCTGTAAAATTAGGTATAGCTTTGGAAAAAAAGTTGATCTGAAAGTTTGAAGCTTTCAGGTCAAGATCCAATGGGCTGGTTAATACAGTCATGTATGTAGAGCTGTCAGGTGTCTTTAATGGATTATTAAAAGGAACGTTACCTGTCAGCCTTAATTTACCCTGGCCCTGTGCATTGCTCATAAGTATATCAGTTGCCAGGTTATTATATGAATAATCAATAAATGCATCTATCCTGCCCACTTTATTATTATCATAACGCAGAAGACTGGTATTCATTTCCATACCAAGCCTTGGGTTATCCATATTACCTTTAAATGTAAACAATATTCTTCTGATGCTGCCTTTAAAAAGGTTTTCATAATCATCAGGTCTTGATCTTTTATTGTATAGCCTTCCGGGGTTATAGATCAGTTCCATTAATGCCGGTATGCTTATATTCCTGGCTTCAGCATATACATCACTTGAATCCCTGAATGAATACGTTCCGCCAATATTCAGCTTTATATAATCACCTTCAATATTGAATTTATCAAAATTGATCCTCTGGTTTGAGGCATACGGGAAATAACTTACCATCATAGTATCACTATTATATACATCTATCCTGTTATAGCTTGCAAACATAGTATCAATTTTCAGCGTTACAGAATCTGATGCAAGATCAATATTACCGCTCATGTTTACTGAAATCATTGAGTCCTGTGTGGCTTTCATAGAATAATACTGAACACCGTTACTTAATTTAAAAACAGTCTTAACACTGTCAAAAGTTCGTGTGCTCAAGCGAAGAGTATCAGCATTAAAGGTAATTAGTGAGTTAAATGAGCCAAAATCGCCTTTTTCAGCATTCTTGTAGTTTGCATAGCTGTTAAAATGTTTGAATTCAGCCTGTGAATTTTTGACCAGGAAAACAGTATCCTTATATGAAAAATTACGAAGATTTACAGTTGTTGTACCGTTAAATCCGTTAGTTGAATTACTTATACTACCTTTTATGCTGCCGTCAAAATACATATCGCTGAGGAAGAACATTTTTGATATTGCCTCAGGGTCCTTAGTCTTTAAGTCATATGTAAAATTCATATCAGATGTAAAGATCTGGTTTGGCTGTACCGGCAATAATGTATCAAGGTGGAATTTCTTAGCGATTTCATTTTGTATCATCACAACATTGCTGGCAATAACATTGCCAATTTCAGCGATTTTAAAATTGCCTTTTGCATTAAAATCAACAAGGTTAGAGCTTAATGTTATATAGTCATTGGTACCGCTAGTTGAGATCTTCAGATCAATTGGCGTTGCAAGGAAATCATAATTACCGTAATAGGAGTTTGCCAGGTTTATATTATATGTTCCTTCAAGCCCTTCAGGTGATATTCCCCTGCCGTTCAGATCAAATGCAAAAGTTAAATTGCTTTTATCTGCATCATTTTTTGTGAAAGCAGAAATATCAAGATTCCTTACCTGCCCCTTCATTGAATATATGGGATTGTTAAAATCACGGATATTTACATTGCCTTTTACAGCCGCATCAAATTTGCCTGATGCATACTGAACATCCATTTCTATATTATAACCGCGCAGGTTAAGTATCCCCTGTGACCTATCGATCTTTTGCTCAAGCAGCTTTGTATCCTTTAATTCATATTTTAAGGTTGTGTTAATATTTGCCAGATCGAAACCTGAACCAATTGCTTCAACATGTCCGTTAATATTACTTTCAAGCTTTTGATTCTTTATGACTTTCCCTATATTTCCTCCCGTAACATCAACAGATGTACTGTAGCGGAAATTTGGAACTTTAAGGTTCAAATTGAAAAAACCTTTGGTATTGCCTACTGATGACTGAACATCAAAGGTAGTTTCAAAATCAAGGGGCTCTCCTTTATAAGTTACATCACCGGTTACACTGCCAACGTGTGTATAATCAGGTATCGGAAGTCCCGGGGTATAGAGTTTAGTATCCCTTGGGTCAATTTTAAGATTATTACCTTTCATATCAAACCATAATTTTTCCGGTTCGGTAAGGTTTACCATCCTGCCTGCAAATTCAAAATTACTGTTTATTGTCTTAAGCTTCATTGATTCTACCAGGATATCATCAAAGCTGCCTTTGCATTTCATTTCAAAAGAAAGCTCGTTATCAAGAAAATCAAGTGCGGGTAAAAATGCTTTCAGGTCATCAAAATTGATATTTTTAGCAACCATTGAAAGCCTTAATTGTTTATCTTTGCCTTTAAATGTTTCAAGTCCTTTAAGGTCCTCAAAATTCACAAGATTTATTTTATCTATGAATATATAATCGGATTGTATCCAGCTTCTTGAGGTTTCGATATTCAGCTTATTTATTTCAGCGCGTGAGGTTGAAAGGTAAAACTCCCCTGAAAGTCCTTTTAGATCAAACCCGAAATTAGTGTTAAAGCTCATCTGGTCGATCCACAGCTTAATGGCATTTTTATCATATTCTGCCCGTGCTTCAAAATTCAGCGAGCCGATACTCAGATTTTCAGAGGTTATGCTTTTTTCAGGATGGATATTTTTAAGGATGCTTGCATCATACGGCAATGCGCCGTACATAATGTAATTTAAATTATTTATTCTCAGCCTTCTTACATCAATTTTCCAGTTAAACTCAGTAGCTTCATCAATTGAGTCTTTTGCTGTTTCAAACATATACAGGACGTTCCAAACAGTATCACCTTTATCGTTCCTTATTCTGAAGAAATTTGCATGGGGGTTTTCAATTACAACTTCAGTCAGGTCTATGTGCTTGTTCATCAGGCCGAATATATCAAATTTTACGTTCACAAAGTCAAACCTTATCATCTCTTCATTTTTCACAGTTACAGAAGCATCTTTAATAACCAGCTCACTGAAGAAATTTCCTTCAATTTCACCGATCGATATTGCTGACATCTTACTGGCATATTTTTCGTTAACCATATCCACAATATAGTTCTTAAGCCAGTTCCTGAACATGCCGGTCTGAGTGATCGAAATTATTATTGTTATAAAAAGCAGGAATGATAAAAAGACCAATACAAGGGTAGAAAAAAACCTGAATTTTTTCTTCTGTTTTGTGGGTACGGTTTTGGGCTGGATAGCCCCGGTTCCTGATCCGTTCTGTGATTCTATTTTTTTCTCTTCAGCCAAATAATTTATTTAGTGTAAAGCTGAATTATCCGCTCAATAATATTTGTTGATGAATTGTTTTCAACAAATGTTATCCGTTTGATCTCACCGCCAGATTGTTTTACTATATCAGAGCCAACAATCTTATCTTCAGCCCAGTCAGCTCCTTTTACAAGGATATCAGGCATTATTTTCTTGATTGTTTCGTAAGGTGTGTCTTCACTAAAGATAACGACATAATCGACCGGTTTCAGGTTAGCAAGTACATAAGCACGGTTCTCTTCCGCAACTATAGGCCGCTTTTCACCTTTTATCATTTTTACTGAGCTGTCTGAATTCAAACCAACTATCAGAATATCACCAAGACTTTTTGCTTCTGTTAAATACTCCACATGCCCGCGGTGAATTATATCAAAGACACCGTTTGTAAAAACTATTTTTTTACCACTGGCTTTTAAGTCATTAACAAAATCCAGGTCATCGCTGTTTTTAAAAATATTATTCAATTATTTTTCTTGTTATGATATTTCTCTTCACATTTGACGTTTGACGTTTCACTTTTTGCTTTTATATGAATCTATCAATGCCTGTTTATATATGGGTATTATTCCAACTTCTTCGCAAACAAGTCCGGCAGCCTGGTTTGCAAGCATAACAGCTTCAACAATGCTTGCACCGCCAGAGAGCATTACAGCAATTGTTGAAATTACGGTATCACCTGCACCGGATACATCAGCAACTTTCCGTGCCTTTGTGGGAATGTTAAGTATTACTGTTTTATTTTTCTCTTTATCAAAAAGCATCATGCCTTTTTCACCGCGAGTTAACACAAGGTATTCACAATTCAGCTTTTCAATTAGCTTTCTTCCTGCTATTTTAACTGATTCCTCGCCGTCAATTTTCATTGCAAGTATATCAGCAGTTTCTTTCCTGTTGGGTTTAAATACTGTAACATCTTTATATTCAAAAAAATTATGGAACTTGGGATCTACGTAAACGGGTATTTTATTTTTTTTACTTACAGAAATTATTTCTGATATCACTTCGGGGGTCAGCACACCCTTATTATAATCCTGCAGGATAACTGCAGCAAAACTTCTTACATTCTTTGTAAAGAACTGAAGTATTTTTTTCTTTGTGGCAGCTGAAACATCATCTTTTATTTCGCTATCAACCCTTAATACATGCTGTGCGTGAGCTATGACCCTTGTTTTTGCAGTGGTGGGTCTGGATGTATCTTTAATAATGCCAATTGTTGAAAGTCCAAGTGAACGCATTACATCAAGGTAATGCTTTGAATCATAATCACTGCCAATTACACCAATTAATACCGGCTCAGCTTCAAGCGCTTTTATATTATTGGCAACATTTGCTGCACCACCTAACTTAAGCTCGGTTTTATCTATATCAACGACCGGTACAGGCGCTTCAGGTGATATCCTTGAAATTGTACCGTATACATATTTATCCAGCATTACATCGCCAATAATTGCAATTTTTCTGCCTTTTGACTTTTTGAAGATAGTTCTTAGCTTTGCTTCTGTGATATTCAAATTATATTATGATTTTTGCAAAATTGAATAAAATTAAGCAAATATAGGCTTAATTGATGGCTTATTCAATTGAAATTGTTTAGTTTAAAATAACTGGAATATTTTTCATTAATACTTTGTATATTATTAATTGAATCTTTTGCGCTAAATTCATGTGTTATATTTGTATATCCTTTTTAAATATTTTTGAACAAAACCAAATATCAATGAAAAAGACTAGAATATCCACCATTGCAGTATTATTACTGCTTTCTTTTTTTGCTGTCATGTGTTCAAAAGAAGTAAAAAAAGATAATGTTACAGATAAAACCAAAACCACAGATACAGTTAAAACCCCCACCGTTAATGTTGAAGAAATTGTGACAAAAATTTCAACTTACCGTGCAGCAGGTGAGAGGAAAATGAATGAAAAGACCCTGACTAAAAAAGAAGTTGTACTGAAAGATTCCAAAGCCTCAGAAGATACAAAGCAGAAATGGGAAAAAGTTGAAGGATATTTTGATGGCGGTAAGCTTTTAAGATTACAGGTGTACCCGCATAAAGGTATTTCAACAAGAACTGAAGAATTCTACATAATGGACGGAAAAATGGTTTTTGCTTTCATACAGGATGGAGAAAAACATGAAGGCCAGGATATGGGCGAGCCGGGCAAAGAATTCTATTTTGATAATGATAAGCTTGTAAAATATGTAAATACAAGCGGCGAAAAAGCTCCGGATGAAGCCGCAGAGAAGAAAATGTATGAAAGCAAGCTTCCTGTTGAAGTAAAAGAGCTTATTGAGATCATCAGTACTGCAAAATAAATAAATTTAACACTATTTATATAAAAGGTGATTGCAGTTGAGCTGCCTTCACCTTTTTTTGTATTTTATTCAAAGATACTGTAATTTTACTATTGTTTAAGGCAAATTCCTTTCATTGAAACCCTGCGGATTTTTGCGTATTTTTGTAGTTCTATGAAATTTACTAAACGAACAAATACATGCGGTGAGTTAACCCTTGCTGATGCCGGAAAAACCGTTTCACTCAATGGCTGGGTATCACAGGTACGTGATCTTGGCGGGGTTATTTTCATTAACCTGCGCGATAGATACGGAATCACCCAGATCACAGTTAATTCTGAAAATAAAGAAACATACGATATTGCAAAATCACTGGGACTTGAGTATGTAATTTCAGCAAGCGGTACAGTGCAGAAACGTACATCTTCAAATCCCAATATGGCAACCGGTGAAATAGAGGTCCTTGCAACAGGACTCGAAATCCTGAATACATCTGAAGTCACACCATTTGTAGTTGAAGAAGAGGTTAAAGCATCAGAGGAATTAAGATTTAAATACCGTTACCTTGACTTAAGAAGAAAGAAAATTGCAGATAACCTTGTACTGAGAAGTGATGTATACCAGGTAGTTCATAAATTTTTTGAACGCGAAAAATTTGTTGAAATAGAAACCCCTATTTTAATGAAATCAACACCGGAAGGTGCACGTGATTACCTTGTACCTTCACGTGTGCATAAAGGAAAATTTTACGCACTGCCTCAGTCACCCCAGACCTATAAACAGATCTTAATGGTAAGCGGAATGGACCGCTATGTACAGATATGTAAATGTTTCCGCGATGAAGATCTAAGAGCAGACCGTCAGCCTGAGTTTACTCAGATCGATCTTGAAATGAGCTTTGTTGAAGAAAGAGATGTTTTCAATGTTGTTGAAGGCGTGATATGTGATATCTGGAAAAATATAAAAGGTGTTGAGCTTAAACAGCCGTTCACAGTAATGAGCTATGATGAGGCAATGCAGACCTATGGCAGCGATAAGCCTGATCTAAGAATTAAGGGTGATATCAGGATCTCAGATATTACTGAAGTTGTTAAAGCAACTGATTTCAAGGTTTTCACAGAGGCAATTTCTGCAGGCGGTATTGTTGCAGGTATAAAGCTTACAGGACAGGATGTAACAAGAAAAATTATTGACGGCTTAACTGATTATGTAAAAACATTAAAGTTCGGCGGACTTGGTTACATAAAATATAACACCGATGGCACGACAGCTTCACCAATGCTTAAATTTTTAAGCGAAGATATACAGGCAGGCATTAAGACCAGCTTTAATGCAGCCGGCGGTGATGTTGTATTCATACTATCCGGTGAAAAGAAGAAAGTGCTTTCTGGGCTGGGGAATTTAAGATTAAAGCTGGCTGAACAGTTCAAGCTGACAGATGAAACCCGTGACGAATTTTTGTGGGTTAATGAT
>CAZOAP010000080.1:0-12889 GCA_964577645.1 uncultured Ignavibacteriales bacterium | reverse complement strand
AAGCGAGAATAATTTTAGACAATTTTTCGTAAGCGGGCGATTTTTCTTTAGTTACTTTCTGACCCTGTCCCGCACTCGATGCGGGAATCGCTGAAAAGAAAGTAACAGTTAGTACCGAATGATAAAAAGTACATAATAAATACAAATCTTTACATAAGATAAAGGGGGATATTTAAAAACTATAATTACAGAGAGAGGCAACCTTTCAAGCCTCTCTCTGTATATGATATACTGCATAAGGGTGGAATTCACATAAACCAACAATAATGTAAGGTTTCTTTTTAATTAAAGCTGATACCGTTTAAATAATTCATTTCCTTTACTTTTTTATCCAGCTCACCGGTATAGCAAAAGCTTGTGGTGTTATTTGTAAGCTTAATATCAGCAATGACCTTAAATATCTCGCAAATATCCATACCCATAATATCTATTAAGTCATAGCATAAATGTACAAATAGCTCAGAATTTTTAGATTTTAGAGCATATTTTAAAATGATACATCCGCACAGCTGCAAATCAGTAAGATTTTTCATGTTTTTTTTGATTTAATTTATAAAAGTATATTTTCTCCCCCTTTAAGGCCGCAGGACTGCCCCTGTATGTGGGAGCTAGAGGGGGTTTTCTTATGCTAACCCACATGTTAAAACAAATATACTCTATGCAATCAGCATATGTGTATCATTGCATGATACTAATTATGCATACCTCAAAATATTTTTATAAATGATTGATTTTATAATGGAGTGGCAATAAAACCCGGGGGTTTATGACTTATCTTAAAACAAACTAACACAATGCTGCTAAAAGGACCCGGTTTTTTAAAACCAGGTCCCTTTTTTATACTCCGTATATTTTTCACCAAAAGCCTCGAGAAGCACTGCCTCTTCTTTTTCCATATGAATAAGCTGCAGTGTTACCGGAACACACCAGATTATAACCAGCCACCATATACCTGTGATGATTATAACTGAAAGCAGCACCAGGTCAACGAACATATACAGCGGGTGCCTGATCTTTGAGTAAATGCCCCCGGTTGCGAGTCCTTTTGCAACAGGCAGTACAGCAAAATATTTACCGATCTGCACCCTGCTAATAATGAGCAGAATGAGCGAAGGAGCACCGATGGCAATCCCGGTAATTAACCGTGTACCCGGGGTTAGGTTTGCCGCTGACCAGGCAGCTATGACCCCGAGTATAACAGCAGCCAAAGCCTTGCCAATAGATATTTTCATTTTACACCTCCCGTATTTTGAAAAACCGGAAGTATAAAATTAATAAAATAAATCAGCATTTAAACTGATTTTAATGAGACTCCCTCTCCGCCATACAAGAACCAGTAGAAATGTCTGATCATTTTGCTTCTGTGGAGAGAAGTTTTCGTGCCTTAACAACAACCTATCTGCTTTTACCTGCCATTACATGTAGGTGTCATGGCTTGCCTGACACCTTTTTTGTAGAGAGAGGTTTTTCTGCCTTTACGGTAACCTCCCTGCCTTTCTCTTCACCCCGCTACGCCTTTAGATTCCCCTCGCAGATAAGCATAAACACCTGACTTTAGGCAAAAATCAGAATACCTTATCTTTGCATTATGGCAGATGTACACACAAAAAAGCAGCGCAGTTACAACATGAGCCAAATCCGCTCAAAAAAAACAAAAGAGAAATCATATATTTCTCATATACCAAAGAAGAAAATTGAGAAATTTCAAAGGGATATATTAAAATGGTATAAAAAACTTGGAAGGAAATTTCCGTGGAGAAATAAATCAGCTACAAATTATCATAGGATTATATCCGAGGTGTTGCTTCAAAGAACTAAGGCGGAAACAATTGGAAAGTTTTTTCCAATTTTTATAAAGAAGTATCCTTCATGGAAGAAATTAGCAAAGGCTAGCGTTAAACAACTCGAAAAAGATTTGAAGCCGATTGGGTTGTATAAACAAAGGTCTGTACGTTTGCATGCTTTTGCAAAAGTAATGGCTAAAAGAAATGGAAGATTCCCTAATAAGCGAGAAGAAATTGATAAAATTCCTTTTGTCGGTCAGTACATTGGAAATGCAATTGAGATGTTTGTATTTAAAAGACCCAAACCATTACTTGATGTTAATATGGCAAGAGTATTAGAAAAATATTTTGGGAAAAGGAAATTATCAGATATTCGATATGACCCTTATTTGCAAAAATTGGCATACGAAGTTGTATTACACAAAAATTTCAAAGAAATTAATTGGGCAATTTTGGATATTAAACATAAATAAGATTTTCTTCTGAAAAAATTTATGAGTTTATTTCCTCTACTAAATCTTTTAAGGGATTATTTTCCTCAGAATTTAACAAAACTTCAACATCTAGTTTTGACAAATTTATTACAAATATACAATTCTTATGTATAATTAAACCTAAAATATTGTTAGCTTCGGCTAAACGTGTCAAATTAGTAAACCATATGCGTGGATCACCTTGTTTGGTTTTGGGTCTATATAGAGATGCCTGAGAAAAAATAATACTATCTTCCTTGATTAATCGAGCATCAACTATTAATTTATTTTCCACTCCTTGTAGTTGTTGTTCATATTCATGAAAACCGGTCATTTTTAAATAATCTCTAACTTGCGACGTTGCATCCATAATTGATTTTTTAAGACCATTTGCTGTTGGTTGGATTAAGGCAATCTTTAAAGATTTCTCTTGAAGGAGTCTTAGATTTTCTGATTCCTTATTTGTTAATTTACGCATTTATCAAGTATTTTTAGCAAAACATTGTATGATTACTTCTTTTATTAATGGTTCAGCAAAATTTATTATAAATTCTTCATCTTTACTTGTTAAAATAAATTCTCCAAATTTATTATGTGCTATACTAGATCGGACTCTATATATACAATATGCAATAAATTTATATATATCAATTTTTTGCATAAGTTGAAGTGTAAAACCACCCTCTGAAATGATCTTTTCTAATGCCACAAATGAAGTAATGGGATTAGATCCTTTTCCATATTCGTACAATAGAGTTTCAGCAATTTTTTTATAGTCTTTGATACGATTTAATTTTTGAAATAATGAAATCAAATTTTTACAATTGAATTTTATAATAGATGTCAATCTTTCAATGTCTTCTCTTTTATAATCTCTTAATATTTTTCCAATTTCTTTATAATCTTTATCAAGTTTATTAATTTCTATAACTGTATGGACATCAAATTGTAGTTCTAATAAATGATATAACTTCAAAAATCTGGTAAACGGGTCAGGTTCTGTTATTATTTGAACTGCTTTTTCTTTGTGTAATAGGCTTGGATAATACAAATTATTATTTGCAGTAATTGAACTTTGGTTTAGTGCATATGTATATATATGTGGTTTTATATCTTCAATATGACAAAAACTTCCCCATAGGCGAGATGTGTTTTTATAATCGCGCAAATATTTTTTCAAATTTTCTTCATAAATAATTAAGTAATCGTATTTAAAAACATATGTACTAGGTATAACAGAAGAATCCAATTCATTAACTAGCGCGATTTGAAGGTCCTCGGGCGAAGATATTGAATCATAGTTAATGTTTTTAGTAAATATGATATATCCTAATCTATTTCCCTTGGCATCATAAACATTTATTTCACGATTTCTTCCAAAACTTTTTGTAATTTGAATTGGAAAAAAGACTTTCTTATTAACAATTAAATTGTTCTTCAACTTTCTAATTGTATTGATATCGGTAAAGTTATTTTTTAGATTTCTTGCTGTTGTTAGATCCATAGATTAGTCTGCACTTAGCCTCCAACATTCTTCGAAACTAATTTCCCCTTCTTCTCTAAAATACTCTTTGAAACCATTCATTATTAATTTTCTAGTTGCAAATCCCACATTTTCTCTTCTTGGATTTAAACCAGATTTTATTTCATTGAATTTTTTCAAACCCAACGGATCTTCACCTGATTGGACAGATTTTAAATACTTCACAAGTCCAGTAATAGCTTTTTTAGAGCGGTTCATTTTACGGTGTTCGCTACCAAATGAAGAAATAGCAGCAAAAAAAGAATTCATTACATTTTCATCTGCTAACCAATTTTTTCCACCTTTTAGTACTTTAGAACTCTTATATATTCTAAATATCTCTTTATCTAAATAGCAATATTTTTTTAAATGATCCTCAAAATTAGAAAAATTTTCTGCCAAATCTTTCTCGTCAGAAAACAATATATCATTCTCACTCATTTGCTGAACAACTATATTGTCTCTTCGTACTTCTGCGGATTTTGTAATGAAACTATAATAGGCTGTTACAATCCTATCAAAGGGAAATTGATTATAATTAGTTCTTCTTGTTTCATCATTTTCCTTATACAACACCAGTTCTGGTATATCTTTTTGAAGTTTGTTTTGAGCAGTCATAAACAATAACTCAACTTGATGACGCATCGACATAGGTTTTTGTCCAGCATTTAATATTATGAGTCTATATATCAAATGTCGTAATTCTGATTCAAACCAAAATTCCAAAAGAATTTTTTGCCCCTTCTTAAATTTGGTTCCTTCTTTTTCCAAATCAGATATAATGTATGTTCTTTGTAAGCCATCAAGAATATAAATATCAGTTCTGTTTAATATTTTTATAATTGCTGAATTATTATTTTGTTCAATTAATGGTACAAAATTCTTGACTTCCTCTGGACTAACCGCTAAAGTAATTGCTGGAAGTAATGCACCTTTCATTAAATCAATTTTTAGTCTTTTATAAGCTTTATGCTTTTCCCTTTTCCTTTGAATTTCAAATTTATCAAAATCTTCACCTACAAGATTTAAGTAATCCGATATTTCTATTTGAGCATACAGAATATTTGTATTTGTTCTTAAATCTTTCGTTTTACTAATTATTTTTAGGCTTTTCATTAGTCTTAGTGTATGTTTTTTAAAATTTCTAAAGCTATTGCTCTTGCCATTAATGGTGGTATTGCATTGCCAACCAAAGTATATTGAGGTACTTCATTTTTTCTTTTATCCCCACCAGTTGTTCTTTTACCCTGAAAAACAAATGAATCATCAAATGATTGCAGCCTAGCCATCTCACGTACCGTCAAAGATCTACTTTTATTATAATGAATATAATCATCTGGCATCGTCATGATAGTAGGACTTTGAGATTCTATCTTTAAAACATGGTAGTTTCTTTTTCCTGATTCTAGGTTTAATACTGCTAATTTATCTTTTGCTTTTTCATAATTGCCTTCTTTTAAAATTATATTAAGTCTTCTTATAACTTTTTCGTTTTGGTTACTTGTTTTGTGATTATACAAATCTGCAAATTTTCTAGCAACAGGATTTTTAAGTTCGTGTAAGTTTTTAACGTAAAAAGGTTTTTGAATATTGGAAAATCTTCCATTAAGGCGACCTTTTTGGGACCATTGTGCATATGTCTTACCACTTTTATCAATGGTTCCATCAATTTTTCTCTTCTTAAGTAGCCCAAGTAGCTTTTCAGCAGTACCGTTATATTGATTTTCAATATTAACTTTTTTATAAGTTAAAAATTCCTCCCCATTTTTAATGAAATCTAAATCATATAGTGCTTCAAATACTGATATCTTTTCTTCCTCGCTTACTGTTGGTTGAATTGTGGATATTAACTTCTGATCTTTTCTACATCCAATAAATAGAACTCTTTCTCGATTTTGTGGTACACCATAGTCTGACGCTAAGGCAACAAAAGGTTTATCTATATTATATAGCCTAATTTGCTTTATAATTTCTTTAAATTCATTAAGATGTGAATGGTCTAATATGATTTTTTCAATAAATTGAAGACATTCATTTAAACTACTTACATAAATAGATAAACCATCTAATATTTCAGTTATCTCATTAATATAACTACTTGCATTCTTTAAATCCTTAAATGACCTTTCAATAGTTTCAATAATTTTTAATGGATCAATCGTTTCAATAAATTGATTAAACTGATTAACGAATACATCATTATCAATATCAGAATGGGTTTTTTCTAGTACAATTTTTTTCTTTAAATAATCTAAATGCTTTTGTCGTTTTAGTAAATTAAAACCATGTCTAATTGTGTTTATAGCTGGGTCTGTTTTACTTGTTTTGTAGTCAGCTAAGAGTGGTGTGAGACCTTTAAATTTGTTTTCCAATATTTGCAAATATTCTTCTTTTAATTTACTAGCCTCGCTATCTATTTTTCCTTCAAATTTAATTCTCCTTAAGCAACACTCTAAATTAAACTTATTTTTAATTTCTGCTTGAAATAATCTATCAATAAATTTTATCAATTGAGGAAGCTCATTTAAATCAATAATTGAACGTATTTCGTTTAAAATCATTTCCTTGACTTTGCCTTTTTCTTTTGTTAAAATACCTTTAACATTTTCCATCACAAAATATTTAGGTCTTAGAATTTTAATTACATCAAGATAATGAGTAAACAAATTATCCTTTTTATCAAATTTCTTTCTTCTACCTGCTAAACTGAAACTTTGACATGGTGGTCCACCACAAACAACATCAATATTTATTTCTTTAATTTTATGTAAAAGGTTATCTAGAAAATCTTCTTCAGTAATATCTTGTCTAATGAAGCTTGCGTTTAACCTTAACTGATGGTTATATCGGACTTTATGTGTAAGTTCACAATTTTCGTTTATATCGCTTGCCAAAATAAAATCATATACTTTGTTGTCATATTCTGCTTGTAAGAAGCCTTCACTAAAACCACCGGCACCAGCAAATAGATCTATAAAAGTAACTTTCTTTTTATCCTTACAGTATGAGTCTTCATCATAAACTATTTTTTTTTCGTTACAATCTTTATATGAATTTATAAAAAGTTTTATCTGATCTTTTAAAGTTTTTGGCGTGATTGGATTTTGTATGTTCTTAATGTATTCTTCTACTTCATATTTAATATAAGAGATATATTCGTTAATTTTAAGATTTGAATCACACGTTTCAAAAGCCTTTTGATTATTTATATCCCAGTTTTTTTTATTAATTTTTTCACCAATAGAAACTTTAATTTTCAAATTAGTTTTTAACTCTTTATTCTCTCGAATATATAAGTGGATAGGATTTAATCCATTTTTATCCATTTTAGAATCCAAGTAGAATTTGATATTCATATATTGCTTTTATTAGTATTTTACGGACAAAATTACGTACAATATATTAAAAATCCAAGTCTCCAAAAAATAATCAACGTGCTTTATGTATATAATCGAAATTGCTTAATCTTCTTTCAAATGATTGTTTACCATATGTTATTAATCCCCTCCAGCTTCTCCAGAAACCACAGCCTGTTAACAAGCTCCTTATTCTCTTCTATTTCCTGCCTCATCCTGCGGGCTGTATATTCATCCGGCTCAAGCTTCAGCTTTATAAGCCGCTCAAAGTATCCCGCCATTTCAGCAAAAATAACCCTATACCGGCTGCTGAGCTTTCTCTTATTGTTCCCTACCCACTTCTTGAACGCCTTCACCTTATCAATATATGCTTCGGTCTGGTTTTGCTCGTAATATATCCTTATCAAAAGTGTATCGGCTTCATATTTATACGTTGCGTCTACCTGCTTTACCCTGCTAAGGGCATTTATTGCACGGTCATACTGCTTCATTTCAAAAAGCAGCCTTGCTGTGCATAAGGCGCTGTTGCTTACAATATGTTCTTCCGGCTGCAGGTTTTTGTACGCATCAATAAAATCACGGCACCACCCAAACTCGCCCAGCCCTGCTGCAGTGCTTACAATTGCGCGGTAAACGCTTGGCCTTAGCTTATTGTTTTGGTTCCACAACCCCTTAGCCAGTGCAAACTTAAAGAGCCCAAGCGCCTTTGCCTCGTACTCTTTGCTGCCGGCAAGTGACTGCCTGCGGCAGTAGTTAACCATATGTGTTATTGCGTTCAGCTTATCGGGGTCATCAATTTTATCAAAGTTATTATAAGTGAACTCCTCCAGCTTCTGGTAAGATGCCTCATCGTAATTGCGGTAAAACACAGTAAAGTAATAGTAAAGCATTATGCATGTATCGCCTGTATACTCATTAATGCCTTCATCCATATACCACAGTATAAGATCAATAAAGCGTGTATCAAACTCATACTTATAAAAAGTAGTGCTCTTGTTCAGCATCAGCGCGTAATTTTTAAACAGCGAGGCAAGGAAGAACTTCACGGTTTCGTTCACTATCCCCTGGTAACACTCTGCGTTTTCCCGGGCGTCATTGGGCAGCCTTCGGTTCACAAAAATGCTGCGCGCACTCTCCAGGCGCAGCCTGTTTAAGTAGTCGGTTTCATTCCTGGGCTCCCCGGCGCTTCCGGCGGCGGCTCCTGCTGCCTTGCGGTACTTCCGCCTGAACATATCATCCATGCTCTTTGCGGGCAGCGCCTCCATCAGGTATAGCTCCCCGGAAAATTTATCCGCAGTAAATGCTTCTATTGATATGAATTTTTCCGTGAGGCTCAAGAGGTCACTTGTAAGATTGCGCATACGTGTATCGCTGTAAGGCTTTCCGGGGTACATCCTTTGGTAGATGGTCTCTTTTAAAGGCACGGGATCTTTGAAATCAGGGTAGTACGGCACAAGCTCATTGTACAGCCGTGTAACATACTTCTGCCGGTTATGGTAAGGCGAGCTCAGGAAATCACCCAGCCTTTTGAGCTCATCCCTGCTCAGCTTCCCCAGCAGATCCGTTAACTTATGGCTTATCATAATCAGAAAGTTATTTCATTCATATAAAGTTCTATTAGTACTTTATTTCAATTCTTTAAAACGGCCTATGAAAAACAGCGTTAAAAAATGTGAGAATGCATTTAATAGATGCAAAAAATCTGTTTGAGCAAAGCGAGTTATTTTTTGCATCAAAAGCATTCGAAACATTTTAGCTGTTTTTCATCAGCCTTGATTTTTTTGGTACTTTTTGTATCAAGACAAAAAGTACATGATTGTTTTCATCGTTGAAAAGAAAGTAACATAATAACCTAAAAACTTTATTAAATATTTAACAAATATTATTTTTTTGACCCCCTCGCCCCTAAAGGGGCATTCCCCTTAAGAAGGGAGGAGATTTACAACAAATTATATAAAAAATACAAATTGCTTTAAATATTATTGAAATTTGCATAATTTAGCAAATTTCATATTAATCTTTAAGATACAAATATACTTATTTTTCTTTGATTTCCCGCCTTTTTGAACCTAATTTTACAGCAGAAATTTTATCGGAAAGGGGCAATTTCCGGAACACATGAAAACCAGAAAAATCTATACAAGGCAGGCTCAAAAGGTCTATTGCATTTTTGCACGGAATTGCCCCGGTGACCTTTTGCAGTATCCTGCCTTTTATTTTCTTTTTTTAAGGAGGTAAGTAAAATGAAAATTTTCATTTATGCATTGCTGGTGCTGGCTGCATCTTCTCTGTTTACATCTGCCCAGGTCAGATGGGTAAAAAGATATGACGGTCCCGCGCATAACCTTGATTACGCTGAAGATGTAAAGATAAATAACAACAAAGTTTATGTTGCGGGCTCTTCTTGGGGAATTAACACTATTACAGATTTTGCCGTTGTTAAGTATGATCTTGCCTCGGGCTCACAGGAGTGGGTTTACCGATACAACTCCCCCGATAGCGGCTCTGATAATGCCCAGTCATTGGTATTTGATAACCAGGGCAACCTGTACGTTACAGGGATGGTACATCACTCAACATCTTCCGGGGTGGATATCTTTACTGTAAGCTTAACACCAACAGGCGGCGTAAGGTGGATAAAAGAATTCACGGGTTCCGGCAGCAGACCCGACCAGGGGCTGAAAATAATGTGTGATAACAGCCGCAATGTTTATGTGATGGGTACAACAACAACAGCCTCGGGTGATTTTAATATTATTGTTTTAAAGTACAGCGAGCTTGGCAATCTCGTATGGCAAAGAGAGTACCTCTCAGCCCAGGACCAGCTCCCCAAAGATATGTATGTTGATAAAGCAACAGGCGAAGTTTTTGTAACAGGCTATACCGGCAACACTAACCCTGATTATTTAACATTCATGATAAATTCATCGGGCACAATGGGCTGGGTAAGGCTTTATGGCGGCAGCCTGCAGGATATATCAAGCTCTGTTGGGCATGACCCGCGTACAGGTGATATATTTATCACCGGGCAAACAGAAGCACTTGGCACGGGTGTTGCTATGACAACCGTGCGGTACTCCAGAAATGGAAATGAGCTGTGGCATAATAATTATAACTCACCCGTACCCGGCGGCAATGCTTACGGCTGTGATGTAGAGTCGATTGGGAAAATTGTGTATGTATCGGGTTACAGCAATGAAGCAAATACAAACCAGTCTGTAGGACTTGTCCTTGGGCTTGATTCCAATGGTGTTGTTAACTGGAAAACCACTTACGCTTTGCGCTTCGGGAATTTCAGCTCGCAGAATATCCCGACAGATATGAAGATAGATTATTTCGGCAGGGCATATATATCAGCAACCGGTAAGGACTCAGCTTTTGGTGTAGGTAATAATTTTTTGTTCATAACAGTAAATGGCATCGGCGAAGCTTCTTTAAGATCTTTCAACAGCACATTCAGTGATTTCACAAGTGCCATCGCTATATCAAACAGGTATACAGTCGTAACGGGTGTCAGCGATACAAATGGGCAATCCTCTGATATGATGACAGCTGCATTTGGATACGGGGCAAATATGTTCAGCAGCGTAAAACATAAGTCCATTGGTCCGTACCAGTTTTATGTAGATACAATCGGTACGCCTTTTGTTTCAGGTAATTTCGGCGATGCATTCCCGCTGATGAAAGTCACGCTAACCGTTGATACACTGCTCTTTCCCGTTACCGGCGATCTTGAAGTTTACCTGGTTCATAATAACATCAGGGATACTGTTATCTTTCATAACGGCGGCTCAGGCAGTAATTTCATTGGTACAGAACTTAATGACTCAGCCTTAACGCCCATCACCAGCGGCACGGCACCATTCACCGGTTCATACAGGCCATACAAGCCGCTTGCAGTGTTTAATGCTGCTGATGTAGAAGGTAATTGGATGCTTGAGATAAAGAACACGGGCAGCTCTACTGGTATGTTAAAAGGGTGGAGCCTTTATTTTGATATTGATGAGAGCACGATCGGTATCCAGCCTGTTTCAAATACAGTACCTGATAAATTTTCGCTCAGCCAAAATTACCCGAATCCATTTAACCCTGCAACAACGATACAGTTCGGTATTCCAGAAACATCCTCTCATGCGCAAACCACGCTTGATGTGTATGATATCACCGGCCGCCGTATAACGCAGCTTGTTAACGCAACGCTGTTGCCCGGCACATACAAAGTCAATTTTGATGGCAGTAATTATTCTTCAGGAATATATTTCTACACATTAAGCTCCGGCAGCTATTCAGAGACAAGGAAAATGGTGCTGGTGAAATAAAGTCAATTGAAAACTTGCTTGTTTAAAATAAAAATATCAAAATATTCTTTGTGCTCCTTTGTGACTTAGTGCCTTAGTGGTGAAAGCTTTTGATTTTATATAATAAAAAAACCTCAGCTGATTGCTCAACTGAGGTTTAATAATAAATCTGGCGACGACCTACTCTCCCACAACCCTGCGGTAGTAGTACCATCGGCGATGCGGAGCTTAACTTCTCTGTTCGAGATGGGAAGAGGTGTGACCCCCGCTCTATAATCACCAGAAACCTGTATACATCTAATGGAGTGCTGCCTAAGCAGACATACCATAAGTGTAAAAATCAAAAGTAAGTTTTTCCTGTAAATAAACCCCGCTGCAATTTTTTATTGACCAGCCCGAAAGCTGATCTATTGGTTTGCACCAATATTTAAATATCACATAGCGAATTTACCAATGCTAAATTCTATCTGATCGATAAAAATTTTATGGTAAAGTCTTCGGCTTATTAGTACTTCTCGGCTGAACACATTACTGCGCTTACACCTGAAGCCTATCAACGTCGTCATCTTCAACGAGCCTTATCTCCCGAAGGAGGAGAAACCTAATCTTGAAGCGAGTTTCGCGCTTAGATGCTTTCAGCGCTTATCTCAACCGAACATAGCTACCCAGCGGTGCCATTGGCATAACAACTGGTACACTAGAGGTTCGTTCGTTCCGGTCCTCTCGTACTAAGAACGAGCCTTCTCAAGTTTCTTTCGCCCGCATAGGATAGGGACCGAACTGTCTCACGACGTTCTGAACCCAGCTCACGTACCGCTTTAATTGGCGAACAGCCAAACCCTTGGGACCTTCTCCAGCCCCAGGATGCGATGAGCCGACATCGAGGTGCCAAACCTCCTCGTCGATATGAACTCTTGGAGGAGATCAGCCTGTTATCCCCGGCGTACCTTTTATCCTTTAAGTGCCGGCCCTTCCACTCGGAACCGGCAGATCACTAACTCCTGCTTTCGCATCTGCTCGACTTGTCTGTCTCGCAGTTAAGCAACCTTATACGTTTACGCTCAACACCTGATTACCAACCAGGCTGAGGTTACCTTTGAGAGCCTCCGTTACAATTTAGGAGGCGACCGCCCCAGTCAAACTACCCGCCTAACAGTGTCCCCCACCCGGATCACGGATGTAGGTTAGAATTCAAATAAGCCAAGGGTGGTATTTCACATTGCGACTCCATGACGGCTAGCGCCGCCACTTCAAAGTCTCCCACCTATTCTACACATAGATTACCCGAATCCAGTGCTAGGGTGCAGTAAAGGTGCACGGGGTCTTTCCGTCCATATGCGGGTAACCGGCGTCTTCACCGGTACCACAAGTTCACCGAGCCCGTGGTTGAGACAGTGACCAAATCGTTACACCATTCGTGCAGGTCGGAACTTACCCGACAAGGAATTTCGCTACC
>CAZOAP010000079.1:0-12954 GCA_964577645.1 uncultured Ignavibacteriales bacterium | reverse complement strand
AGGTCCTATCCTGATGTTAATTCAATTAAAGAAAATATCGATCTTGCAGTTTTAATGCTGCCAAAAGACCTTGTCTTAAAAACAATTGATGATTGTTACAGGAAAAAAATAACATCTGTAGTTGTAATTACTGCAGGCTTTAAAGAAACAGGAAAAGAAGGCGCAAAGCTTGAAGCTGAGCTTGTAAAGAAGATAAGAAAATATAAAATGCGTTTGGTCGGACCCAATTGCATGGGATTGATTAACACTCATCCTGATGTAAAGCTGAACTGTACTTTTGTTCAGGGTACACCAATTCATGGCGGAATAGGTTTTATATCTCAAAGCGGGGCACTTGGTGCTGCAATTCTAAGGACCGTTCAGCAGAATGATATTGGCCTGGCACAATTTATCAGCATAGGCAACAAGGCTGATATATCAGGCAATACTGTGCTGGAATACTGGTGGCATAATGATGATATAAAAGTAATAACACTTTATCTTGAATCCTTCGGAAATCCAAGGCATTTTATGGAGCTTACCCGTGAGATTACTAAAACAAAACCAATAATTGCAATTAAATCCGCAAGAACAACAGCTGGTATGAAAGCTGCATCTTCACATACAGGTGCTTTGGCAAGCAGTGATGCTGTTGTTGACGCATTTATTGAACAAAGCGGAGTAATAAGGGTAAATACTACTGATGAGATGTTTGATGTTGCCAGGGCTTTTGATATGGCAAAGCTTCCAAAAGGGAACCGTGTAGGTATACTGACAAATGCAGGCGGACCCGCTATTTTAGCTGTTGATGAATGCGCAAATTATGGTTTAACAGTTCCGGAACTAAGTAAAAAAACACAAAATAAGTTAAAGAGCTTTGCCCCGCATGAAGCTTCTTTATATAATCCTGTAGATCTTCTTCCCCCCGCAGATGCCCGGGCTTATGCCAATGCAGCTAAATTAATGCTTGATGATGATAATATTGATTCATTGATAATTGTTGTAGGTCCCCCATTGATGCTAGATACACTGGAAATTGCATCAGCTGTTTGCAATACTGTAAAGAATACAGATAAAACCGTTATGCTTGTGATGATGTCCCAGGATGATGTGATACCTAAACTGAAGGAATTAATACCCGTTCACCCGCCTGTTTACAGGTTCCCTGAAAATGCAGCCAGGGCAATTTCCAGGATGGTTACATATAAAAAATGGAAAGAACGGCCGGAAGGTTTATATAAACAGTTTGATGCGGATAAATCTGTTGTAAAAAAGATCATCAGTAAATATAAAGGCAAAAATAATATTTATTTGACTTCAGAAGATGTATCAGCAGTTTTAGATGCATACGGACTTCCTATTATCAATTCAATATTTTCGAAAAATACATTTGATCTTATCCAGATCTCTGATAAGATAAAATATCCCGTGGTGCTTAAAGCGGTCGGGAAAAAACTGATACATAAATCTGATCTTGGCGGTGTTGAAGTTGATATTCATAACCCTGATGAGCTCTTAAGGGCTGCTGATAAGATAATAGCAAAGCTGAAAAGTCATGATTCACTTGATAAGCTTGAAAAATTCCTTATCCAGCCTTATGTTTCCGGCGGTGTTGAAACCATACTCGGTATAACTCAGGATGAAAAGGCAGGAAGCATGATAATGTTCGGTCTTGGCGGCATCTTTGTTGAAGTATTCAAAGATGTGAACTTTAAACTGGTGCCAATAAATGATGTTGAGGCTGCTAATATGATCCGCTCAATAAAAAGCTATGAAATGTTAACCGGTGTGCGCGGAAAAAAACCAGTTAATATAGAATATATTAGTGAAAGCCTATTAAGGTTATCACAGCTAAGCAATGATTTCCCTGAATTTCAGGAAATTGACCTGAACCCGTTTGTATTTTTTGATGAAAAGGAAAAATGCAGTATACTGGATGCCAGAATAAGAATTTAAAATTCCAATTTTAGAATAAGTCTTAAAAGGGATTTCAATTGAAATCCCTTTTAAATTTATAATTTAAATTACTCACCTGCTTCTTACCACTTCTGTTAAGTCAGGTAAATACTCTTATTATACTAATTTTAATTAATGTTTTTTAGACGTATTACATATGTGTTGATAAGGATATAGTTTATGACACTTATGTCATTAAGTCACACTTTTCTAAATGAAAGTGTCTGATTAAATGCAAATTAACTGCATATATAACAGTAAAGTTTGGCATAGGAATTGTAATTATAAATATTAAATAATTTAATCATAACCTAAAGGAGTAACTTTGAATAAAGTCAAAACAACAATTGTCGCATTTTCAGCACTAATTACGGTTTTCTTTTTTTCACATACTGCATATTCGCAGGATTGCCCGGATGACATATTATGTGCAAAATTTGCATCACAGTCAGTAAACCAAGTTATGGAAGCGGGAACATCACAAAATGTTACTGTGACATTTAAACTTTCAAATTCAGCAACATGGGGCAGCAATCCAAATGAATTAGTGTATGTTGATACAAGAATGAATCCCGAAAACAATAATGTTTGGGGAGTTAACAAAATCATAATGCAGCAGAGTACAGTCGAATATAATGGTGCAGGTGTATTCCAGTTTACAATTACCGCTCCAAAAAAGCCGGGTATATATAATTTCCAGTGGCAGATAAGTTCAAACGGAACGTTAATTGGCTATCCAAGCCCTTCAACGGAAATAACTGTAAAATAAAGCTACTTTATATTACTTAAGTCAAAAAGGATACTATATAAAGTATCCTTTTTTTTTATACATAATTGTCGCTTTAAAATTGGTCCTACCGGTATCAGTTTAAATATTATTTATATAATAGATGGAAATTTAACTCTATCAGATTTCAATAAGAAATCATATATTTGTAGTAGAATATGATAATAGTTTGATCATATTATACAAATTGTTCATTTATAAATGTACATAGATTTGGCGCGTTGGGTCCGCTGGAGGCGCATTTCATCCGATAAATCGGGATTCAATACTTTGTTAACACACCGCTTTTAGCGGAGATAATGTTTATTTTAGTTCTTTTAAAATTGTACATAGATTTGGCGCGTTGGTGTAATTGGTTAACACGCCGCCCTCTCAAGGCGGAGAGTACGGGTTCGATCCCCGTACGCGCTACAAAAAAGCGGTCAATTGACCGCTTTTTTAATATTTTACTTATAATTAAATATATTCAGTTAAGAATGTTTATGCAGATTCATTGCCTTATGAAGCTTCTCAGCCTGCATCATAAATATTTCAAGGCGTGATTGAGTGATCTGCGGGAAAGGATTACCGTCACTTTCTATATATAAAAACGGCAATGATGATATTTCTTCAGGATATCCGTTGCGTTTTAGCTTACCATATTTATATTTTCCTTCAAGTGTCATTTCTTTATTTAAAATAGCCTCAGATAGCCGGCTTGGCATGCAATTAAACGGTCCAATCGATATGACTCCGCATGCTTCATCAAGGATATCCCGGAGAGCAAGTCCCGTTGTTAGAATAGTCTCCCCTACCAGTTTATCTGAAACCAGCTCCCTTGCATAATCAATTGTTTTTTCTATCTGAACCATTTCAGGATTAAATAAACCCGTACCTGCAAAAATATTCTTTATTTTTCTTTCGTAGAACTTCTGGTATCTGTCTTTTATTGTTATTTGCAGCCTGTTTTTGTAATCATAGCCGTCTACTATCCCTTTTTTGATCAGATAATTGCTGTAATAAATATATTCTGATATTGGTGCTGTTCTGACAACAAAACCGTTTGAAATGAGCGTCTGTACAAGATCACCCCGTGAAAACTCCTCTCTTCTTACATAAATTTCACCAATGAGTGAAATTACCTTTGCTTCTTCAAGCGGTATTTTTAGCTTAATTGAACATAGTCCATTTGCTGATTCCTTTAGCTGCCTGAAAATACCTTTCCTGTTTTCGTTTTCAAGTGAAAATAATATTCTTTTCCATTCTTCGTTCAGTAATTCCAATGCTTCTGTTCTGTTTACAGCAAGTGTTTTGATAACACTTTCTATATCATGGATAATATCAGCAATAGTTATAGCAAGCCAGCCTTTCAGGAAAAAGTCAGTGCCAAGATCTTCAAACGATGCTTCATCATCCATTGATAGTATGCCGATATCTTTGAGTTTTAGATTACTTATAATATCTTTTAATGAAATATAATACTGCCCCTGCCTGCAGGGACCGTAACCATGAGGCATGAAGAATAGTACTTTTTTGCCGTTCTTCTGTACTGAAGCTGTTCCGTTTATCGTGTTATCATTTCCGTTAGACTGCTTCTTCATACAGTATTCAACCAATGATCCTGTAGTAAGTATAAATGGTAAACACTCTTTGCATGTTGTATTTCCCCTCCCAAGCTTCAGGGTCTCTGTAGTCGGTATAGGCAGTGACCTTGAATTCATACCTGCAGAGCGGCAAACGGCTGAAAATGCTTCTGTGCTGAAATTTCCCATTGAAGGTATAACAACTTCTACTTCAGGTGATGTAAGCTCATGTTCATTGCCGTTGCTATCTGCTATAAGTGTCCGTTTATTTTTCGAAAAAATTGAAAGCGGTGCTGTACCGTTAGGTCTTTCTCTTATCAAACCCTGTTTTTTCAATACAATGTAATTACGGATAATATCCAGTGCTGCATCAATCCTGGTATCAACACCAACATCAGCAGAGTGGCTGTCAAGCTCAAGGGTTAACGATGGTTTTGAACCCATAATATTCCTGAAGTATGATAGCAGGAATGAATCTGGTCCGCATGAGAAATTGGAAATATATGCACCAAAAAGCTGGTCATGCTCTTTTGTAAACCTTGCTGAGCGCAGTATCTGCTGCCCGCTGTACCAGTACATATTATCATAGGAGTGGTATTTTTCATTCGGCAGAAAATCATGCGGAATTACAACAATATTCTTTGATGCGAACTTATGCGGAATATTCAGATTTGCTTCTGCGGCAAAAGCATTATATGGTCTGCCAAAAAGTACAATCCCGAATTTTGACCTGTCACTTTCAATTTCAGCAATCGCCTTTTTGCCAAGCATTTTGAACTTTTTCTGCAAATCAGTAAAATCAGTCCATGCCTCCTCAAATGCATATCTTCCTTCACCTGATCTTCTGCCAAGCTGAACAGCAATTTCACTGAAAGCTTTTGATACATTTTCTTTCTTATCTTTAAAGTTCAATATTGGTGAGATCACTTTTGGCAGCTTTTTGTCACTGTATGCAGATCTTAAATAATAACTTTCACCCTGTACAAAAACACATAACCTTTTATATTTATGCCCGTCGTTGTAATCCATTTCAGTTATATGCGGCATAAAAATGTAATCGGGATTTTTCTTCAACAGGTTGTGAAACATACCATAAGCAATTTCTACGGGATAGCAGAAAGATGATGACATCTTATCCATTCCTTCATGGTCAACTTTATCAGAAAGAATAACATCAAATCCAAGTAATGTAAAGAATTTATGGTAAAACGGGAACAATGAATTAACCTGGAAGCTTTTGATGATGCCTATACTCTGCTTATTACCAGCGGATAGTGAAGTGTTTTGGAAAATTTTGTGGCGAGCAGGGAATTTTTCTTTATTATCAGGTACATTAAAAACCATTTCCTGTCTTACTTTTACATAATTTTTCCCGGCTGTTTCTATCTTATCATTTGATCTTTCATTGTAATATTTGCTGCATGCTCCGCCAAATGGATATTTCTTTTCACCGACCCGGATAATAGCAATTTTACATTTTCTGTCACAATGCTCACTTCCGCCTGCACAAATAAAATCCTTTACATGGTCAAACTTCCTGTTTACCAGTTCACTGAGTTCATAATTTCCCTTTTCTATGAATCCAAGTTTAATCCTGTTCTTTATTTCCAGTGCAACACCAAAGGCACCCATTAAACCCGGCTCGGGCGGAACAATTATCTCTTTATCAACAAGGTTACTCATAGCATATGGCACAGCCCTGTTATAACAAACACCGCCCTGCATGAAAATCTTTCTGCCGGTTGGGCGGTTGCCCTTAACCCTGTTAACATAATTCATACAGATAGAATAAACCAATCCGGCAACAATATCATCCCTTTTTGCGCCTTCATGGCTTGCAGTTTTGATATCACTTGAAATAAATGCCGCACACTGGTCATTAAAATTCAGCGGTGCTTCTGCTTTTAATGCAATATCCGCAATATCTGTATAATTAATGTTAAGTGTTTCTTTGGCTGATTCTTCAAGGAATGAACCTGTTCCGGCTGAGCAAGCTTCATTCATAGCATAATCACTTGCTATACCATTTGTAAGATGAGTGTACTTGGCATCCTGTAAAAAAAAAAAAAAAATTGTATCCACTTCTTTATCAAAATGTGCTGCAGCAACAGCATGTGCAATTATTTCATTCACAACCCCGTGTGTCATTGCGTGCAGTGCAGATATGTGCCTGCCTGAACCTGTTGTTCCCAAACCAATTATATTAACAGTTACTTTTAACTGCTCATTAAGTGCTTTATAACAGTTGACCGATGCAAGGACGGGATTACCATTTGTTCGCAGGTATACACTTGCCACAAGAGCATTATCATGTACCCGTATTATAACGGCTTTTGTTGTGGTTGAACCAACATCAAGCCCTAAAATACATTCGTCCCCCTGTATTGGCTCAGCTTTTTTAAGAGATTTAAATATCACTTTACCTTCTGCCTGTTTAAGCGGTGCTAAAACAGAAAATGTCTGTTCATTATCCCTGAATACATTGTTTGAGCTGAAACTATATCCTTCCTTTAATCCTTTTATTGCTGCTCCAAGTGCTTCAAAATAAGGACTCTCTTCTATAATAGCAGATTGAGGATATTTTTCTTTTATGAACCTGGCAACTGTTTTGTTTTGTGATACACCTCCAATTAAAAGAATATTACCTGAGCTCTGTTTTGCAAGAAGTTCATTGGTCTTTTCTGCAATCATTTTACACAGACCTGAAACAACCAGGCCTTTTTCAATTCCTTTGTTCAGTGCATGAGTGCAGTCACTTTTACAGAATACACTGCACCTGCCTGATACAACGTAATATTTCTCTTTATCTGCAAGCTCCAGCGCTTCATCAAGGTTTATATTCATCCTTCTTATCTGCTGAAGGAAAAACTCACCTGTACCTGATGCACATTTATTACCTGAGAGAACTTTATCTATTCCCCCGTTATTATTTATGCAATAAATTATAAAATTCTCGCCGCCAAGCGATGCAATTGCATTATATTTTCCGGTTAATTTTAAATAAGCAAGGGATTCTTCTATTGCTTCAGGCTCTGATATGGAATGTGCATTAATGAGATTTCTGAATTTACGGCCTGTTACTGTTACAGAAATTCCTGAAAGGTCATTATTGGTAAAATATTCCTCTAGGACTTTCCTGGGATTTCCTTCATGTGTAATAGTCTTAACATCAGTTATATGGATGGATTCGGTGTCTTGCCCTGCACGGACTATTGATATGCTGCTCGCTCCGATACAAATTCCTACCGAAGCTTTTATCATTTTTTTGTGATTAAAAGCAAAATTAATGAAGTAAAACCAAAAGAAAAATGAATTAATAACAGGTTTTCGGACTTTTTTAGTCCGCTATAAATATCAGGAATTAAATATAGAGCATAAAAAAAGCGGTCATTTGACCGCTTTAAAAATTTCTTTATTTCACAAGTAACAGCTTTTTCGTTTCCCTGAAATTTAAGACACTGTTTTGTTCATTACCAGCTTTCATCTCATAGAAATAAATACCGCTTGGTAAATTTTCAGCTGACCATTTAGCAACATATTTGCCGGCTGATCTTTTCTCATTTACCAAAGTTGTAATTTCAGCACCAAGCGTGTTATATATTTTAAGTGTCACATAACTGTTTTCCGGAAGATCAAAACTGATAAATGTTTTGGGGTTGAACGGGTTAGGATAGTTCTGGTATAAATTATACATTGCAGGAATCTCAGTATTTGCAGCAGGAATATTAACGAGATCTGTTGATGAATATTTAATTGAAAGATAATCTTCAGATCCCAATAATGAACCGTTCATGCTGGTTCCTGTAACATATACGTTATCTGAATTATCAACAACAATTGCATAAGCTCTGTCTTCACTGTTGCCAGTTCCGTTATATCTGGTAACCCATACCTGTGTTCCTGCATTATTATACTTCAAAGTCGCATAATCTTCTGAACCGGCAAACTGAGTGGAACGGCTGGAACCCGTTACATAAACATTATCGCTGTTATCCACTACAATTGCATATGCCCTGTCTTCGTTACTGCCAGTTCCGTCATATCTTGAAGCCCATAATTGTGTTCCGGAAGGATTATATTTTACAGTTGCGTAATCCCTGGATGTTAAAGACATGCTGGAACCTGTAATTATAACATTATCAGAATTATCAACTACAATTGCATATGCTCTGTCTTCATTATTCCCTGTTCCGTTATATATTGACACCCATTGCTGAGCACCGGAAGGATTATACTTTACAGTTGTATAGTTTTCCGAGCCTGTCGAACCTGTCGACATACTCGAGCCAGTTACTATTATATTATCAGAATTATCGACAACAATCGCATATGCCCTGTCTTCATTATTTCCTGTTCCGTTGTATAACGATACCCATTGCTGAACGCCGCTTGAAGAATATTTAACGGTTGCATAGTCAAAATTAGAGCCTGTTTGTTTACTTTGACCCGTAACAATAACATTATTTGAGTTATCAATAACAATCCCTGTGGCTGAATCATTATTGCCTGCTGAGCCGTTATACCTGTTAACCCATAGCTGGTTTCCGTTCTGGTCATATTTTATAGTAGCATAATCATATGGTGTAAGCAATAATAAAAATCCCTGGCTATAACCGGTTATAACAGGATTATTCAGGTTATCAACTGCGATACCAGTGGCTTTATCATCACCTAAGAGACCATAGTTATATGTTTTAGCCCATATTTGCTGGCCATCAGAAGCACGGTATTTTATGATTAGATAATCTGCAGCTGTTAAGTTTAAAAGTCCGTTTGTAAAACCCGCAACATATATATACTGCTGGGTGTTATCAAGAGTAATGACATTTCCGGCATCATTTAAAAGTCCGTTGTATTCAGATCTCCATCTTTGGTTGCCGTCAGGATCATAGCTTATTGTTACTGCTCCGTTGAGTAAACCTAAGAGCGTATTACTATAGCCCGTAACATAAGTGTTTCCTGAGTCGTCTACAGTAATATCATTAGCAATATCGGTACTATCCATTAAACCGTTATACCTAGCAGTCCATTCTATTATAGCCTGCGGATAACTGTTTGCACAGATAAACAACATCAAAAAAATAACCGGTAAATAAATTCCCTTTTTCAACTCTTTTCCTCGTGTTTTATGAATATTAAAACATAAAAACCAATATTACTGTTTTGAACCATCCAAGCCCCCAGTTCTTTTAATATGGTATTAAATTTTTTAATATGAAATAATTAATTTTGTTAGTTTTTTAATAAAAATATTTTCTTTGAATCGACAAAATCTCCTGCATATAATTTATAATAGTATATTCCTGCATTCAGGTTGGAAGCATTCCATTTTAACTCATAACTTCCTTCTTTTAAGGTACTATTTATTAAAATTTCTTTATCCTGCCCAAATACATCGTAAACTACTAATCTTACATCAGTTTCAGAAGGAATATCAAAGGCAATCCTTGTCACTTTATAAAATGATTGCGGAAAATTCTGATATAATTTATAATTTTCAGGTGAATTCCTTATATTTATGGAATTTTGAGCGATAAATTCTTTTTGCAATAAATTGTACATAAATCTTTATATTTGTTTATTAATAATATGTTACAAATATATTTTTCAACCTTACCGCAATCCTTACCCATTGGCATACCGTATTTTAAGGATATCAGCTATTTTATAATGTAGAACAATTAATTAAATTAAAAAACAGTAAAAGTATATAATTTTTGGATAAAATACTTCAAACCAGAATTCTGCCTAAAAAAATTTCAGGGAAAATCATCCCCAGATATGGCATTATCAGTAAGTTAGAGAAAAATAAGGATAAATCGTTGATTCTTATATGTTCACCGGCAGGTTATGGTAAAACCACAATTATTCTTGAATTTCTTGAGCAATATGATTACAGATTTTCGTGGCTGAATGTCCATCCGGAAATGGATAATTATTACATTTTCATGAAATATTTACTATCATCAATAGAAAAATCAAATAATAATTTCGGAAAATCAACCCTCGCTTTAATTGATGATTATAAAGCAAGATACCCGGACATTCTGAATTCCAAAAATGCGATCAATGATATTTCTGAAACATTTATTAATGAGCTTCACACAAATTTTAAAGATGATATCTATATAGTGATCGATGATCTGGGCCAAATAGGAAGTTCTGCATGGTTTAAAAAAGCATTTAATGAATTACTGCAGATTATTCCCTCCAATGTGCATTTTGTTATTTCAACAAGGCTTGTACCTTCTATTAACGAAGGAGTTTTAAATGCAAAACGAAGGCTTTTTAAGATAGGCATGAGAGAGCTTTCTTTTTCAAGCGATGAGACAAAAACACTTGTAAATGAATTCTACGGGATAATCTGTTCTGAAAACGAGATCAAGGATCTTTCCGGGAACCTGGGAGGCTGGATAACCGGGCTTCACCTGGTTTTACAAAGTTATGGCAGTTCATTTAAAGATCTGAGGCTGGATAAAGTTATAATACTTGATAATGTATTTAACTTCTTTACGGAAGATATTTTCAATAATCTGGATGACAGAGTAAAAGATTTTCTTTTATTTTCCTCAATGCTGGATGATTTCACTTCAGAAATGTGCAATGAGCTTTTTACTGATATAAACAGCTCAGATATTCTTAATGAGCTGCTTCAGAAAAATATTTTTATACAGATAAACCCCGGAAATGATACCAACAATTCATTGCTTTACAGTTACCAGGTGCTTTTTAAAAGATTTCTTAGTTCCAGGCTTAAGATCTCAAAAACTGAAACAGAAATTTATGCCTTTTTAAGATCTGCCTCGGAATACCATTTGAAGAAAAATGAAATAATTTCCGTGGTAAATTATTCAATTGCCGCAAAGGATATTCAAAGATCCGTTGAATTGGTGATCTTATATTTCCAGGTATATTTTGATAAAGGCAATTACGAGGTAATATGGAAATGGCTGAATGAGCTTGGTGAAGAAATAATAAGCCGGGATTATAAGCTTCTTTATTTCAAATCGCTTCTGCTTAAGTTTTATATTGGTAATATAGAAGAATCATTGTTAATTTTAGATAATGCCATAGAATTATGTAAAGAAAACAATGATACTGCATTTTATGTCAGGATAATAATATCCAAATCAAGAAGCCTTATCAGCTTGGGAAAAGTTAAAAGAGCACTGGCAGCATTGAAGGAAGTTGATGTTCCCGGTATCAGTAATAATAACAGGTCAAATTTACTTTTCCTGGAAGCCTTTGCATATTACCAAAATGCAGAATACGAAAAAGCATTGAATTACCTGAATGATGCTGTTAAGCTGCTTGATGATGAAGATAATACACTGGTTGGTATAAATGAAATTAAAATGGAAATATTTAATTTATACGGTCATATATTCCTTATCAGGGGCTATTATTCTAAATCCATTGCGTATTATGAAAGAGTAGTAAATTATTCAGGAAGAATATCAGGAAAATTTGAAACTATCTGCAATCTCATTTTATTATATTCACAATCCGGTAAATTTGAGAAGGCTCAAAAATATCTTGAGCAGGCAGAAGAGTTAATAAAAAATATCTCGATCCCTATAATCAGGATAACTTATCTGCTATCCCTGCAGGCATATAAGTTTGAATATGGTGATTTTGAAGAAAGCATCAGGCTTTTAGAGGAAATGAACAGGATTGCACTTGAGCTGAATCACAAATATTATATTTTTTTAAGTTATTCATTAATTGCTGATTGTTATTTATCCCTCGGCAGGTCAGGCAAAGCTGAAGAATTTTATGATATGGCTTTCAGGTTTTTGAATGATAATAATGAGCTTGAAAAAATTCAATATTCTGTATCAAAAGCTCAGTTGCTGAAACTTACCGATCCCATTGCAGAAATTGAACCTGTTTTAATGAAGGCTTATGAGTATTATGATTCAAATAAAATAATATATAACAAAACACAGATAGCATTTCATTTAGCCGATTTTTATTATAAAAAAGGTAATTTAAAAACTACCATCTGCTACCTTGAAGAAGCATTAACACTTTCTGAAGAAAATGATTATATTTCATTTATTCAGCGTGAACTGATAAATTTCAGGCCTTTATTTGATCTTGCAATGGCAAATGGCATCAAAAACAGCTTTCTGAATATAAATATTCATAATATTACGGAAAAATGGAAGGCAGTGTGGATATCACCTGAATGCAGGCAAAGACTGAAAGCACTTAATGAAAAGATTTTTGATATTAAGCTGAATCTAATGGGAAACAACGATGTATATATAAGGGGTAAACTGCTTGGTGATTCACTATGGACAAAGAAAAAATGGAAATTGATTTTCATATATCTTTTACTTTCACCCAAACAAACAATTACCAAAGACAAGATAATTGATATTTTTTACCCGGATACTTCTGCTGAAAGTGCTGATAATATATTTCACCAGTTAATTTCAAAATTCCGGAACCTTATAAAATTTACTGCAGATAATCTACCTGCAGATGAAGGTAAGAAGAAAAGCAGCAGTGCAGGGAAAAAGAAAATTTCTGCTGATGAAATAAAGCTATTCACATCAATGGTTATATACGAAGATAAATTATTAAAAATTAATCCTGATCTGAATTATTATATCGATTCGGCTGAGTTTGAAAAGTTGTACAAAAATTTTACCTCTGATAATA
>CAZOAP010000078.1:0-12969 GCA_964577645.1 uncultured Ignavibacteriales bacterium | reverse complement strand
ACGGTTCGGTACAAAGTACTGGTGGAACTCATCAGATGCTCCGTAAACAATGCATAATATACCTGTCCATAAATATGCATTTCTGCTGAAGGTACTTTTAATATCAAAATGTACCAGTGAGATAAAGCATAAAGCCGCAAGCAGCCCGAAGACACCCATGTGGATGACTTTATCCATGCTTATCCATTCAACTTTGGGGAGCTCAATAGCAGTGAAGCTTGACTGAATGAAGATGGTCAATGCCCAGGCTAATACAAGGAAATGATATTTAAAAAAGTTTTTCAGTTTAATATATTTTATTTTGCGAGGAGCTTTAGCGACGAAGCAATCTTATACCTATATTCCGATTATGAGATTGCTTCACTTCGTTCGCAAAGTTTATTGATCTAACAAATCAGTAATTACTTCGGGTATGAATTTTAACAGATCCTGCTGTGAAGCTGACTGCTTATTTCCGTATTTTTCATAATAATTTTCAGCAAGCTTGCCGTGGATATAATTACCGCATAACATTGCTCTTACAGTATCACCTGTTTGTGCAAGTAAAGATACAATTATACCTGATAGCACATCACCTGAGCCGGCTGAGGCAAGCTGCTCATTACCGGAATTATTTAAATATATCATACCGTTTGGCGTACAGCTTAAGCTTGTTTCTGATTTAAGCACAACATTTACGTTATATTTTGCTGTAAAATTCCTTATAGCAGTGAACCTATCATTTATAATATCTTCGGATTTAAGACCGCTTAATCTTGAAAATTCACCTAAATGCGGCGTTAATATAATTTCGCTATCAGACTTTCGGTTCAGCAATATATCAATATCACGGGCAAGCAGTGTTAATGCATCGGCATCTATAACAAGCGTTTTAGTGCAATTTAAAATAAGCTCTTTAAGGAATATTGCAGTTTCATTGTTTAATGATAGCCCGGGTCCGATTAAAACTGCATCAGCTTTGCTGAGCGGTTTTTCTAATTTTGCATATGAATCAGGTGCAATGGTTCCTTCTGGGGTTTCATCAAGCTCAGTTTTAATTACTTCATATAATTTTTTGCTGAAATGAGATGATATAACTTTGGGAAATGCGGCGAGTACTGCACCGCTGCCTGACTTTAATGCAGCAAGAGAGCTCATTATCACCGCACCTGAGAGTCCCTTTGACCCGCCAATTACCAGTGATTTTCCGTTTGAATACTTATAAGAACTTTTCCTCCTTAAAGGCATAAGCTCTTTTATATCATCCAGTGTAACTAGATATTTATTATAAATATTGTATTTTTCAATCAGGTCATTTGTGATTCCAATAGGAACAATGTAATGATTACCGGAATATTCTTTACCTGTACCAAAAAGCAGTTCGGTTTTAACTGAACCCATGGAAATTGTATGATCAGCATTTATGACAGCACCATCGCCTGAAGCTGAAATTCCCGAAGGTACATCCACTGAAATTACTGTCATGTTCTTATTCCGGCTTCGGAGTGAATTTACCTGCTCAATTTTTCTTTCAAAGCTTCCGGTAACTTTACCTTTAATTCCGCTGCCAAGCAGTGCATCAATAATGAGTATCTTACCTTTTTGTTTTTTAAGATCATTGTAAATTAATGCATCATTATTATCATCTATAACTTCATTGAATAGCAGTCCTGATTGCTGTTTCATTAAAAGGTCATAATTTATTAACGCATCACCTTTAAGCTCACCTGTATTGGCTGCATAATAAACCGTTACAGGTAAATTATTCAGTATCATCTGCCGTGCAATTACAAAACCATCGCCTGCATTATTGCCTTTGCCGCAAACTATGTATACCGAATATTCTTCAAGATCAGGAATCAATGACGCGATAAGATCAAATGCATTTTTACCTGCATTTTCCATTAAAATTAAAGAGGGTACTCCCTCTTTTTCAATTATCTGTTTTTCAACATCCCGAATTTCTTCAAATGTAAAGGCCGGTTTCATTTGATATATTTCATTTTGATTATTACAAAAAGATCAGTTAATTAATTTTTTCATTTCGGCAATTGTATCTTCAGGGCTTGCCGAGCCAAACACAGCATTGCCTGCCACAAAAACATTTACACCTGCATCACTTAGCATTTTAATATTATTAACGCCAATTCCGCCATCCATTTCTATGAATGCTTTGCTGGACTGCTTATTTATCATACTGCTTAGCTTTTTAGCTTTTGCTGTAGATGTTTCTATGAACTTTTGCCCCCCGAAACCCGGGTTAACTGACATTAACAGAATAAAATCCGCATAAGGCAGTATCTCTTCCAGCACATCAACAGTAGTTGCGGGATTAACCACAACTCCGGCTTTTGCACCTGCATCTTTTATCTGGTTTATGAGCCTGTTCAGGTGGTCGGTAGCTTCGTAGTGAACGCTGATCCAGTCAGCACCGGCTTTGGCAAAATCATTCACATACTTTTCAGGCTCGCTTATCATTAAATGAACGTCAAGGGGAAGCTTTGTCAGCTTGCGGATATCAGCAACCATTTTGGGGCCGAAAGTAATATTGGGAACAAAATGTCCGTCCATTACATCAAGATGCAGAAGGTCAGCCCCTGCACCTGTTATCATAGCAATTTCAGATTCAATTTTTGAAAAATCAGCAGAAAGTACAGAAGGAGCAATTAATTTCATGGTCAGTTAGAACCTTGTTCCCCCGTCATTTTTTTTCTCGCCGTCTTTTTTATCCTTATCATTTTTAGGCTGAGGTTTTGTTTTCTTCTCATCTTTTTTATCAGTTGGCTTTGTCTTCTCATCCTTCTTATCAGTAGGTTTTGATTTGTTATCGTCCTTCTTCTTTACATCGTTCTTCTTTTCATCTTTCTTGGAGTCATCCTTAAAATCATCGTTATCGGGTGTTTCTATCTTCTCTTCTTTTTCCTTCAGGCCGTCTTCTTCACCTTCAATAACAAGCTTTTTCTTCTGCTCGCGGTTCACAAACAGATCGATCTTCTGGTTTTCCTTAGCCATTGTATTGGCTTTAGGATACTGGTCAATTACGGCATTCAGCGGAACATTGGTTGATGGCTGGTAATTTATTTTGCCAACTGTCAGCTTATTTACAGCAAGAAGCTTTTTAACTTCTTCGATATTTTTTCCGGTTAAGTCAGGTACTTTAATATCACCTGCATCCATACCTGTTGAAACAATTACACCTATCTTTGTGCCTTTTTTTACTTTACTGCCGGCATTTTCTATCTGTGAAAGTACAATACCTGTTGGGTATTGTGCAGAAGGTTTGTACTCAACTTCCTGTACATCTAAATTACGCTGGTCAAGCACAAATTTTGCTTCGCGCAGCGTTCTGCCAACAAGATTTGGCACATCATAAAGCTGCTCGCCGCCACTTATGATAAGATATATTCTTCTTCCGTCCTTTACAGTCTGATCAGCAGGCGGGTTTTGGTCAACAACAGTGCCAATTGGCTTTGTTGGGTCATATCTTATATCACCCTGCAAGCCTTCAAGTCCTGCTTCATCAAGCTGCCTTTTTGCTTCTTCAAATGTAAGGCCGGTTACCGATGGTACTTTAACAAGTGTATCATGCCTTACATACCAGGGCATAACTACAAAGTTCATAAGCATGGAGGCAACTATCAATCCGCCGAAAACGATAAGTAATTTTTGCCAGAATTTCATATTAACTTAATTCCAAAACTTCTAAAATTCATTTTATAATTTAACAAGCTCTTTGCTTTCAGGGTTTATGAAAAAATCACTTTTCAGCGCATTATCAAACACTTCTGATGATGTATCCACTGTTACCCTTAAAGCCTTTAAACCATATACTCCCTGCAGGTCCTCAAGTTCCATATTTTCAACTTCTTTTTTCAGGAATCCTTTTGACTGCAGGTACTCGATATACTGCATATATTCAGCTGCTTCTGATGATTGCGTGTAGACAATAGCTATTTTTGCCGGCTGTGTAAGTCTTTCTTCTTTGCCGCGTATTTCAGCTTTATCAATGCGTTTTTTCATTATCTCATAATGTACATTATAGGTACCGTCAACATCAAACTTTTTCTGGTCCATGTGAAAACGTATAGAAAGCGGCAGGTTCTGTACAAGTATCAGATGCGCCAGCTCAAGAGGAATCTTCAGCATCTGTTTTACTTTTTCTGATTTAGCCGCAACCCTGCACATTAAAATGAACTGCCATAGCCTGAGGTTCTTTAAATACATGTTATGGAAGCGCACTTTTTCTGAAATTGAATCACCAATGTACATTGTATACTCAACGCCATCGGTTTTGTACTTTTCAAAATAGTGCGGGTAGATGCTTTGTGCATAAACCTCTTCATCATCAACAATATCGGCTATGCATTCGTTCAGCATTTTTACACTGTGCTCATATTCTTTTCTCTTATCATAAATAACACCAAGCACCGGGTCAATTGAATCATTATATTCCTTTATTGCAAGCTCTGTATTCGGGCTGAACGTCTTGATATTTTCAAACAGCGGTTCAATTTCTTTTTTCAGGAAAGATACAATATTTGCCTCATCACCGGAATGCAATCCTGAGCCAAGCATAGTGATACGCTTATCAATTTTATATATCAAATGCTCGAATTCCGGCATCAGTTTTATTTCCGAAGCGGATCTGATGACCTTTTTTGCAAGCTCAAGGTTCAGCTTCAGATCATGCTGAATGGCATTATTCCTTATGACAGATGAATTCCTTATATCAGAAAGCGCATAGAGCGGGTAAACATCCCTGAAAATTATTTCCTCCATTTGCGCAAATTCATCTGAATTCTCTTTCTCTATCAGCTTCAGTGCCGCTTTCCTGAAACGCCACTCAACAGACGGATGAATTGCCGTGCATTTTTCCTTTATGATAGCCTGTATCCTGTTTTCAGTATCATCAAGGCTGCGTTTTAATGCCAGTGAAAATAACGGGAGTACATCAATGAGCTTTAATGCATTTATTGCGTTGAGTGTTCCTGGTTCTTTTGAACCAAGCTCTATGATACCTATTGTATTGCCTTCAAATTTAAGCGGTGCTACAAGCAGGTTCTTTACACCCATTTTTGTGATCTCACGCTCAACCTTTGTGGCTTTTGCAAAAATACTCAGGTCATAAATTATCTGCGGTTCCCCAGATTCAACTGCTTTTTCGTAAATTGAATCTTCATAGTTCTTACAATGCTTCACACAATTTTCGCTCATGATAAAGCTTGATCCTGCCCTTGTGCTAGAACGTATTATCCTTGTTTTGTCATCTGAAAATGTTGCAATGCCCAGCCTTAGATCAGGGTTGCGGAACATTGTTCTTATCCTGTTTTCCAGCTTTTCAAAACCCTCTTTGTGATTCAGTATATTTTTATCAAGCAGGTCAAATTTTAATTTTGAAAGCGCTTCCTGGTCAGTTACTTCAAATGCATTTACAACAAGGAAACCTTCAAACTCTACAAGTGAGGGCGGTATAACCTCTTTCCACAGCTCAAGATTGAACATGTTCTCAGCAAGCATGGTAATTACTTCATTTTTAAGCTCTGGCAGGGGACCCGTGAACTTAAGATCAACAAAGCGGTTATCCATATTCAGCTTAAAATATCTTTCAAGCCCGGTTTGTTTATCAATTACAGTTTTTATAAGCGGAAAGACAACTGTAAAATCTATATTATATGCCTGTTTTAAAATTCCCGCGTAAAGTGTGACTATTTTGCCTGCAAAGAAATAATCTTTGGCATAATTCAGGTTACCTTCAAAATTACCATCTTCATCTGTGAACAGCTCATCAAATCTTGGTGTAGCGTAAACTGATCTGAAATCAAGCGGCATAGTAACAGATGTGAGGTTTGAATTAAAATAAGAGGGCGGGAAAATTGCTGACATTAAGGCATCAACTAAATTACTGTTTCTTTCTAATACAGAAAAATCTGTGATAATGCCGTTTAATTCAGGTATTTGTTCTACATCATGTACCAATTTACGGGCAAAATCTGTCCCAATGCACTCTTCGGCATCAATTGTGGAGTTTCTCCAGAAATCGATCAGTTTCCTTAGAGAAAATGAGGTTTTGAATTTAAAATCAGTGTTTTCCATGTATTATCAGACGCCCCAAATATAAGGTTTATTGTATAATTATATGACATAAAAAAGCGGTATGTAGTTTCAGCTGCATTATTACTTTATTTTATTATGTATTATTGATATTGAAATTTTTATTTTCAGCCCTCACCTGTCTTCGCCAGTCCTACGGCCTAAATCCCCTAGTTACTAAGGAGGGGACTTGATTTGATATACTACTTAAATTCTATTTCTAAATAATGAAACAAACAGTTGCATTTACCAAAGTTTCTTTTATGGAATTTTCGTATTTTTGTATATTAATCATTATAATTTATGACAACTGATAAAAAGTTCATGCAGATGGCAATCGATAAATGCCGCCAGGGCGTTGATTCGGGTCAGACCCCTTTTGCTGCATGTATAGTTAAGAACGGCGAAGTAATAGCATGTGATCATAACATAGTATGGGAAAGCACTGATATCACTGCTCACGGAGAAATTCACGCTATAAGGAATGCATGCAGGCATATCAATGATATTGATCTAAGCGGATGTACAATTTACTCAACATGTGAACCTTGTCCCATGTGCTTTACGGCAATACACTGGGCAAGGATAGATAAAATTTTCTTTGGTGCAGATATTTCTGACGCAGAAAGATTTGGTTTTAATGAACTAAAAGTATCAAACCAGATGTTAAAGGAATTGGGCTTAAGTAATGTTGAAATAGTTGGTGATTTCATGAAAAAAGAGTGTGTTGAAGTGTTTGAATACTGGGCATCAAAGAAGGATAAAAGGGTCTATTGATCAGCCACAAAGTGCTGAAAATTGACTTAATTCACAAAAAATAGTGTTTTACGTTAACTAAAATAGCCTGCATTATAAGTTGATTTTATGCTTGAATTGATATAAATTTGTTAAAAATATATACCAAAAAATGAAAAAATTCTTTTTAGCAGCAGCATTATTATTTGTAACATGTTTAACATATTCACAGAGTTTTACTTTTACAAGGATTGGTCCTGAAACAATAACCATTACTGATACTACTCAATACGAAGGTGTTATATACGGTGTATTAAATCCAAGTTCAGGTTCATTGAATATAAGGATGATCAGAACTATTGAAGACCTTACACCAAGCTGGCAGCCTATGGGTACAGCTATTTGTAATTACAGCGGATGTTACCCTCCGATTACTGACACTGTTACTGCAATTTACAGCGCAGCAACCACTGCAGATGATACGATATCATTTCATTTCTACTGCATGGATTCAGAGCTGCATTTTGTACAGGGTGCAGGCCATATGAGAATTAGAGCAGAGCTTGTTTCAAATCCTTCACAATTCTATGAGCTTGATTTCAGAGCAAATACATCACAAACAATTGGTATTACAAATATAAGCAGCATTGCAAAAGAATTCAGCTTATCACAGAATTACCCGAATCCGTTTAACCCGAATACAAAAATAAATTTCTCTATTCCAAAGAGTGATTATGTTTCATTAAGGGTATATGATATGCTTGGAAGAGAAGTTAAGGTTCTTGTTAGCGAAAATCTTTCAGCCGGTGAGTACCAGACAGATTTCAATGCAAAGGGTCTTGCAAGCGGAATGTATTATTACAGCTTGAGAGCCGGTGAATATGTTGATGTAAAGAAAATGGTTTTAGTAAAATAGTTAAGTTTGTAAGCAGGTTAGGAGGTAAGCGCGGTAATTTGTGCGCTGGTAAATGGGATTTTGGAACAGATTATATATTATTTTGTTTTAAATAATAGGATTAAAATTTAAACATAGAGTAAAGATCGAAAATTGAGATTCCCGCCTTCGCGGGAATAGAAAATTATGGCAGAAATAGAACAAGTAAGAAGCAAAGATCTGACATTCCTGGAAAAAACTTATATACCGCAGATTGTTGGCGGTTTATGGCTGACATTTAAGCAAATGTTCAAGCCAAAGGAAACCAGGCAGTATCCTGAGGAAAAATGGACACCACCTACCGCTTTCCGCGGAAGGCCGGTACTGGTGAAGGCAGAGAACGGAATTGAAAGATGTGTTGCATGCGGTCTGTGTTCAAGGGTTTGCCCTGCACTTGCTATTGAAGTACAGGCAAATGAAGTTCCGACACTTGAGAAGGAAAGATTCCCTGAAAAATTTGAAATTAATATGCTAAGGTGTATCTTCTGCGGCTTCTGCGAAGAAGTTTGCCCTGAGGAAGCAATTGTAATGAGCGATGAATATATAATGACATTCACTTCACAGGATGAGGCAGTATTCGGTAAAGAAAAACTTCTTATGAGCGAACGCCGCTTAAAGAAGCGTCTTGAATTTTTACATGAGAATGTATGAGTAAAAAGCTACTTATTTCAGCTCTCTTAATATTATTAATATTCAGCATAAGTTCAAAAGCAGGTGATAACGACCTGCCGCCTGTGATTACAGGCGGCGATGACAATGAAAATACCATTCCCGCTGATTCAACCGATGCGCTTACAGTATTTTCAGCCAAGATAAAGGATAAATCAGTATATATTAACTGGAAGGTTTTGAACCCGAAAGAGATATCATATTTTGAGGTATCAAGGCTTGACCCGAAGAAAAAAGAATACAAAAAGCTTAATGATAGCAGGATATCAAGGGATGATTTCTTTGAAAAGGCTGCTGATAACGATAAAGGCACCCTTTACATGTATAACTATGAAGATGAGCCTGAAAGAGACGGCGTTTATTATTACAAGTTAAAAGGTTTCGGAAGTAACGGCCAGATAATATTTGAAGCTGATGAGCTTAAAATAGGTATAACCGGTATAAAGAATTTTAAAATTGAACAGAATACACCAAACCCGTTCAACCCAACCACCAATATAACATATGAGCTTTTTGACGCTTCTTATGTTAAGCTGAAAGTATTTGATCTTATTGGTAAGGAAATTGTAACTCTTGTTGATGCAAGCCAGACGAAAGGTTCTTACACGGTGACTTTTGATGCATCCAAATACGCAAACCTGACAAGCGGTATATACTTCTATAAGCTTGAAACCGAGAGATATTCAGAAGTTAAAAAGATGATATTGACGAAGTAAATTTTAGAGTTAGTTTTTAAATATAAACCTGACAGGTAACTAAAACCTGTCAGGTTTTTTTGTTTATTGCACTGACACAGTCAGTGCACTCCAAAGAAATGCAAATGCAGAATCCCTTAAAAGGAGACTCTGCATTTTACTTTATAATAAAAAAGGCGTCAGGCAAGCCTTGACATCTACTTGAATAATGCCATCTAAATATTATTTAACTTTCAGCTCAAATTCTTTTTCTGATTCTTCGCCCTGTCTTAAAATTTTAAGTTTGATCTTATCACCAACATTCATATCAACAATTATACCCCAGAAATCTGCATCACTTCCGATCTTTTCACCGTTAACAGAGAGTATTATGTCTTCCGGCTTTAATCCTTCCTTTTCAGCCATACTGCCTTTATCAACACTCACCACAATAGCACCCTGCACATTATTCAGCTTAAAATACTGGGCAATGTTCTTATCCACTGTTTGCAGCCTTACACCGATATCGTAATTGCGGTCAATTTTGCCGTCTTTTTTGATTTTATCAACAATTGCTTTTACTTTGTTCAATGGTATTGCAAAACCAAGACCAATGTTACCGCCTCCCATTGAATTACCTGTATAAATAAGTGTATTCATGCCAATAACTTCACCAATGCTGTTTACCAAGGGTCCACCGCTGTTACCTGAATTTATTGCGGCATCCGTCTGGATCATATTCCTGTAGAACCTGTTCTCATTGGAATTGAGCTTCATTCCGGTAGCGCTTACTACACCTACTGTAACTGTTGGTTTCTGGTTTACCTCAAACAGACCAAAAGGGTTACCAAGGGCAACGACCCACTCACCTATTATAACATCATCGCTGTTGCCAAGCTTTATGAATGGAAGTCCTGATTTATTTATTTTAAGCAATGCAACATCACTGAATGAATCTTTGCCTATAATCTCCGCATCAACATGCTCGCCATCAGTCATAGAGACCACAACTTTATTAGCATTGCCAACAACATGGTCATTTGTGATAATGTAGCCATCTTCAGAGATAATAAAACCTGAGCCTAAGCCCTGTACTTCCTGCTTATATGAGCGGTCACCAAAGAACTGTTTAAAGAACGGGTCATCGGCAAACGGGTCACGGTACTCCCTTACCTCGGTTACGCTGATACCAACAACAGCTTTTGATACTTCACTTACGGTTCTTGTGATAGCATTATCACGGCTATCAGTAATATTCTGGTTAACACGTTCACGTGTAACTGTTTCACCTGCTTTAAGGTCAGCTGCTTCTCGTTTAAATACAAAATGCCCGAATATAAATCCGGAAGTAAGTACTGCGATAAAAGTTACTCCAATGAGTAAGTATTTAGTTTTATTCATTTTTTAAGCACCATACCCGCGGATGCGGGTATCTCAATTAATAAATTTATATTTAGTTTTATTTTACAAGCTAATATTAAAAAATATACAGTTTTTCAGATACCAGCCACTGGATATTCATGGTTATATATACAAAAACCGTTTAAGTGCCATAAAAATTCTCACAAATTTTTATATTATGCCAATAAAGACCAGACAAAGTACCCTTAAACGGTTTTATGAATCCTTAAAAACTTATTTTTTTCTTTTAACTGCGCGTTTTACTGCTTCAACAATAAACCTGCTTGATATACCGTATTTTTCATACAGCTCAGTTGCCTTGCCTGATTCACCGAAAGTATCACTAGCACCGATAAATTCCATTGGTGTCGGATATTCCTGTGCCAGCACCTCGGCAACTGCACCACCAAGACCTCCGATTTTCTGGTGGTCTTCGCATGTTACTATGCATCCTGTATCCTTGGCAGCCTTTATAATTGCATCCCTATCAATAGGTTTAATAGTATGCATGTTAATCAGCCTTACTGATATTTTCTCTTCAGCCAGTTTTTCAAGCGCCATAATACTTTCCCAAACCATCAAACCGCTTGCAATAATAGTGCAATCACTTCCTTCAAATAGAGTATCAGCTTTACCGAACTTAAACGGCGCATCAGGGTTTGTGTAGTTTGGTGAATTATCACGGTAAAACCTGATGTAGAATGGCTCATTGACTTTGGTACATTCTATTACAGCGCGGTATGTCTGGTTATAATCAACAGGAGTAATAACATTCATATGCGGAAGTATTCTCATTATACCAACATCTTCAAGTGACTGGTGTGTTGCACCGTCGGGTCCCACTGTAAAACCACAGTGAGATGCGCATATCTTAACATTCATTTGGCTATAGGCAATTGATTGCCTTATCTGGTCAAACGGCCTGCCTGTAGCAAACTCACCATAAGTTGAAGCAAACGGAATTTTACCAACAAGAGCCAATCCTGCTGCAGTACCCATCATATCCTGCTCAGCTATACCTACTGAAAAGAACCTTTCGGGATAAGCATCACGGAACATATCTGTTCTTACTGAACCGCTGACATCACCTCCCAGTACAACAACATCGGGGTTTGATTTGCCAAGATCAACCAATGCATCACCAAAACCGCGGCGTGTTTCCTTCAGCTCAGGCTTATTGATATCCAGGTTCTCTATTAAATAATTTTCAAATTTATGTATGTAGTTCATATTCAGTTTTATATTTTGCAGCTATAGATTAATTATACTTGTTATTATTGACTACTGGCAGTCTTTTACAATTTGTTTTGTTTTAAAAACCGGTTTTTTATCGGTTTTTGGTATCTTAACTAAAGAAAACGGTTTTGTTACAGCTTCTGTGACAACACAATTCTTACCGGGGGTAATTTCAGATACATTTACATTCAGGCTGTTTGAGCTTTCATTAATGCTGTCAATGGCAACCATATACCCGCCATTGCTTCTGGGGCCTATAAACACGGCTACAACACTGTATTTTGTAAAATCAACAACCGGTATCCTTGGCATCTGGTCAAGATTTTTATAATGTTCATTCATAAGCGCCTGGTATTTTTCATTATCATTTATCAACACTTCACGCTTATCATCTATTGCAGAATAAGTACCATTGATAACTATTTCCATTGGCAATTTTTTTTCATCATTCCCAATATTAGAGCATCCAAAAAATCCTGCAAATATCATTACAACAGAAAATGAAAGTAAAATAATTGACCTTTTCATTTTATTTCTCCTTATAATAATCTACAAAATCACCAAATTTGGTAGCATTAAGCTCCGAAAGTGCAACTTTTCCCTGCTCATCATTTGGCGGTACACCGTGCCATTTGTAGTTATCTTCCATAAAAGAAACTCCCTTACCCATTTTTGTATAAGCTATTATACAGGAAGGTTTTCCTTTAACTTTCTTTACAGCATCAATTGTATCAAGAACTTCCTTCATATTGTTGCCGTCAATTTCAAATACTTCAAATCCAAAAGCTTTCCATTTATCAGCAAGCGGCTCTAGCTTAAGAACATTTTCTGTCCTGTTATCTATCTGGCAGTGGTTACGGTCAACAATTACAGTCAGGTTATCTGTATTATGATGGTCTGCTGTCATTGCCGCTTCCCATATCTGTCCTTCATCCAGCTCGCCATCACCGCAGATGCAATACACATGGTTAGGCTTCTTTGAGAGCTTTAATCCCAGTGCCGCACCAACTGCAATTGATAGACCCTGTCCCAAAGCGCCTGAGGCTATTTCAACACCGGGTAAACCGTGTGTTTTAAGCGGTGCGGGGTGACCCTGCAGCCTGCCATTGATTTTCCGCAGTGTTTTCAGCTCATCGATCGGAAAGTAACCTCTGCGTGAAAGTGTTGCGTACCATACCGGTGCAACGTGTCCTATTGAGAGGAACACAAAATCTCTTTCACTGTTATACGGATCTTCCGGGAGTAAATTCA
>CAZOAP010000077.1:0-13111 GCA_964577645.1 uncultured Ignavibacteriales bacterium | reverse complement strand
TTGTAAAAACAAAATGTTAATTGGAGGTTTTTAAATACTAATGCTTTATCATATGCGTTGTTGGTCAAAAGACTGCTGAAACAGTCATAGGCAACAGCGGGGGTTTAATACATAACGCAGAGTCCCCTGAGCAAGACTCTGCTGTTACATCTATAAAATATTGGTTTTCTGATTACGCCAATTTATTTTACAAGCACCATCTTCATTGTTTTGGTGAATTTCTGACCTTCGCCTTCTGCCAGGATGCGGTAGAAATAAACTCCAGAGGCAAGATTTGAACCATCAAATTCAATGGTGTAATAATCTGCTTCGCGGGTTTCGTCAAGCAGGGTGATGACCTCTCTGCCGATAATATCATAAACTTTGATATTAACCTTACCGTTAACGGGCATTTCAAAATTAATTTTACATTTGGGATTTGAGGGATTCGGGTAATTCTGGCTCATATCAAACTTACCCGGGGGATTTACAGTTACATCCGATTCAAGCGGGAAATATTCGTAATTACCATTGTAATCAATTTGTTTCAGGCGATACCTGTATGTTCCTGCTTTAAGCTTTTCCTCTTTAAATATATATCCGTTGGAAATATTTGAGGTACCGTGACCGGGTATGAATGCGATCTTCTGCCACCCTTCGACTCCGCTCAGGGTGACATTCGCTTTTTCAACATCAAAGCCACTGTTATTAAGCTCCCATTCGGTAACCCACATTAATGTTACGCTGCGTTTATCGGGAGTTCCGGTAAAAGAAGAGAGGCTGACAGGAAGAGCTCCAGTGCAAATAGTGCCTGTACCGCTCCATGTGCCGTTGATATTTATTGCATCCGCGCAAACATCAGCTCCTGCACCAACATCTATCTGTGTTGATGCATCATAAGTAATATTGCTTTGAGCAAAAAGCGGTATTATACTTAACAATATTATGGATATGAAAACAGTAATCAGGTTTTTCATATTAAGCGTTACTTATTGTTTGTTAACTGTGTGTTATTTTCTTCAAGCTTTTCGATGCGTTTTTTAAGCTCATCATTCTCTGCTTTCAGTTCCTGTATAGCTTTTATCATTGGCGCAAGCAGATCGTTATAGCGGAGCTGATACTCGCCGTCATCGGTTACGGTAAGCATTCCCGTATTTTCCGTATTTTCCTGCTTTAATGCATCTTCAACTTCCTGTGCAATCAGTCCGTATTCAGTTTTACATGATTCATCATTTATTCTTGTATATGAAACAGGTCTAAGTTTATTTATAAAGCTTAAGCCAAGGTTTGAGCTTAGTATATTTTTTTTCAGCCTGCGATCGCTGGTGACTGTCCACGCAACCTGTATGCCGGCGTAGGTGATAGAAGAATTTCCCAGCCTGATCTGGTTATCGCCAAGTCCATTGGGTACTGTTGCCTGAGTGCCTATTACAACGTTATTATTACCGGTAGAAATATTCCATCCTGATTGGAAACCTAATACAATATTAAATGCACCGGTAGTTGCGTTATAAAAAGACTGGTGCCCAACAACAGTGTTTCCTGCTCCGCTTGTCAGGGCAAATCCAGCCTGGTATCCAAGTACAGAATTATAAACAGCATTTGAGTTGAATAATGACTGGTATCCAAAGGAACAATTCTGGCTGCCTGTTGTATTACTCCGCATTGAGTTATCACCAAAACTGCAGTTTCCTGAACCTGATGTATTATTATACAATACTGATTCACCAAATGCGGAATTTTCATTTCCGGTGGTATTCAGCCGCATGGAAAACGCGCCGAAGGATGAGTTATCGTAGCCTGTTGTGTTAAGGCTTAGGCTCCATGCGCCAAATCCTGAGTTTAAATTCGCTGTATTGTTCTGCAGGCTGCTTTTTCCGAAAGCGGAATTTTCATACCCGGTTATTACATTGTTTAGTGCATATGAACCATATGCGGAGTTACTGAACCCTGTGGTATTTGATTCAAGTGAAAAGGCGCCTGTTGAGGTATTTTCAAAACCTGTTGTTGTGTGATAAAGCGAATACGCACCTGTTCCGGAGTTCATATAACCTGTTGTCAGGAAATACAATGAACCCTCTCCAATACCTGTATTGCTGCTTGATTGCGAACCTGTACCATTCATAGTAAAATTACCCGCGGTTAATCCAAGAAAGGTGTTTTGCCCGTTTGAGCCAGCAGGCTTGTAGTTATGGATAAAGCTTAATCCCCCGCGTGTTATTACACCGGTACCAGATGTTGAGTTAAAAATATTACCAAGCTCAACATTCCTTAAAAACACTGCATTGCCGGTTGACTGGCTTAAGGTAAAAAAGTTTGTTGAGCTGCTTTTTATGGTAAATGTACCTGTTGAGCCGAGCGTATTGGTAATATTCTGCGCATATACGCTTAATGATGTTAAAATTATTGCCGTAATAATAATTTTTAATTTTTTCATAACTTTTAATATTTATGCTGCCGGTTTATTTTTCTGTTTTACTGTATCAAGCTTCTGAATGTAATGAGCGTAATACATCCTGCAGGAGCTTTCAAGGACTGCATCGCAATCCTTGCCTGTTATGTTCTGCAGGTCTTTAATCAGGTCATGTGTTGAGCGTTTAAGCCTGTAGCCCCGGGAAATTCTTATTTGCTTTTGTTTGCTGTTCATATTTTATGATTTTAAAAATGTTTGTGCACTTATCTGTGCACTACTGCGAAATTAGCATATTATACCCGTGCACGGCAAAGAGAATTTTTTTAATAAATGACAATAATGCATTGTATAATTGGAATAAATCCTTTGATTTTTTAGTAATTTTTAGCATTTTGCGTTAAATTAAAATGACAGCAAAATTAACATAATGCCTGAGTGCTGCACTTAAGAATAACTGAAATACTTGCTCACTTAAGTAAAGGAGAGCTAAAGGAGTTTGAAAAATTTGTTCAAAGCCCGTTCTTTTCAACGGGTAGGAATATCTATCCCCTTTTAAAGGAGGTTAAAAAATTCCACCCTTCATTCAGCAATAAAGAGCTTACCGAAGAAAAACTATACAGCCGCGCATACGGCAAAAAGGAATTCAACAATAATGTATTCAGAAAGCTTGTATCTGACCTGACGGCGGTGGCGGAAGAGTATATCCGTTACCGTTTTTACAGCTCATCAGAGCCGCAGCGCGCGCTAGCTTTAAGCAATGGTTATGCTATTATTAACGATCTTGACGGAATGAAGAAAGCTTTGCAGCAGGCTGAAAAAAAACTAAGCTCTCTTAAGGTTAACCATGACTACTTTGAATACATGTACGAGCTGGAACAGCATTACATTCACTACTACCAGAGCAGAACAGATATTTACACCACGCATGGTTCACATGTAATTAAGCGCAGTAATAATTTTGTTATGAATTTCCTTGTTCGCCTGCCGCAGCAGCTTCATGATGTGTATGTCATTAAAGAAGGATACTACTCAGGCAGTGAGGCGGGAATAATACAGGAATTCATTTCATTTGTTGATATTGAAGGATTTTTAAAAAGCCTGAAAGAAACAGGTGATGTAAATTATGATATAGCTGCGCTGTACGGGTTTACTGCCCTGCTGTGGTCAAACCGCGGAAATACAGAATATTTCCGTAATGCACTCGAACTTTACAAAAAGCATCTTAGCAAACTTGAGAGTATGGATAAGTATATACTTGGAGTATTGCTGGGTACATACTGTACAAAATCAGAAATTGACGGCAATGCTGAACTTATACCTGACCTGGCGGGGCTGTATAAATTTATGCTAGGAGAAAATGTGCTTTCGGGGGTTTATGGAAAATTCATACCGGGACAGATATTTTCAGACTATATAAACAGGCTGGTTCAGCTTGACAGGATAGATGAGGCAGAAAAAGTTATCTTTGATAACTCCCTGAAGCTTCATGGTGACACAAAAACCAGGGTACTGAATTTATGCAATGCTCTGATATTAACGTTTAAAAAAGATTTTGAAGGTTCATTAAACCTGCTAAAAGATATGAACCCGGAGGAAATTAAGGAAAAAACTTCGGTGAAATCACTGTTGGCAATAAATTATTTTGAGCTTGGTTATTATGAAAATCTGTTAAGCTTAATAGATGCTGCCAAGAAATTCATTGCAGAAAACAAGTATATGACAGCCAACAGGAAAGAATATACTTCTGCGTTCTTTAATGCGCTGAAAAAGATAACAATGTTCAGCTTAAATGGTGCAGGTGAATATGAGGTAAATGAACTGGCTTCGCAGATAGAAAAAACTCCATACATCACTCACCGCAAGTGGCTTAAGGAAAAATTAACAGAGCGTTAGAACTTACATAATATTTTAGCTTTAATAATTGTGAAAACGATTTTATTATTATTCGTTGTTATTTAATCAAAATCATTTTTTTTGTATCTGAAAACTCACCTGAATTAAGCTTATAAAAATACATTCCTGAAGCCAAGCCGGAGCCGTCAAAATTCACATTATATTCTCCCGGACTTATATTTTTGTTTACTAATACTGCAATTTCATTACCCAACAGGTCGTATACTTTGAGTGAAGCAAATCCGGGATCAGTTATCTTAAATCCGATCTTAGTAACTGGGTTAAAAGGATTTGGATAATTCTGAGACAGGGAAAATTTTTCCGGTATTTCGGAAGTAACCGGCGTAATACCGACAGGTAAGCTGAATAAATTCTTTTTGTAGTAAATTTCAAAATTCCCGTCCTTGTTATCCTGCCAGATAACATGTGCGGCTGAATCGGTAACATCAATAGATGCAGAACCCGAAGTACCCAGGTTTGCCGGCTGGCTTAGAAGAAGATCCGCGTTCCAGTTTAAACCGCCATCAACAGAAGCTTTATAGTAAATTTTATAATATCCTGTGCGCATATCAGACCATGTGAAAGCAATTAATGGACCAAAGGATACGGGGCAGGGATTGATGGAGTTATTTACGGCATTTGTTAAGCGTGTTTCCACACCCCAAAGAGAGCCGCCATTGGTTGACCTTTTAAAATATATTTCCAGATTACCATCGCGCTGATCGCTCCAAAAGACATTTACGTTTAGACCGTTAACTGATACAGCGGGCCATATTGATGAAGCAGGGTCGCTGGTTAATCTCATATCAGCTGACCATGATACGCCTGCATCGTTTGAATTTTTATAATATATCTCATTATTTCCGTTCCTGCTATCAACCCATACACAATGAACATTAAGTCCTGAGGAAGATAAAGAAACATTATTTGAAGCACCTGCATCAACTGTTAATCTCATATCGCTTGTCCAGTCAATACCGGAATTTGATGAACGCTTAAAGTAAATTTCATAATTGCCCGCCCTGTTATCTTCCCAGGTTAAAAAAACGTTAGCACCGGATACAGATAAAGAAGGATTGTTGGAAGATTGTGCATCGCTGGTAAGCCTGACTTCGGGTTCCCATATTATACCGTTATCGGTAGAGCGGCGGTAATAAATTTCGGGGTTTCCGAAACGTGTATCCATCCAGACCACATGTACAATGGATTGATAAACTGCAATTGAAGGCGCGCCGGAATAATTTAATATCGTGGAAAGCCGCGTATCTGCACTCCATGAATCACCCCGATTTGTGGAACGTTTATAATAAGTTTCAGCATCACCGTCACGGTGTTCCTGCCATATAATATGAATATTGTTTCCGTTTGCGGCAATGCCGCGGTTCTCGCTTCCGTATGATTCTGCCGGATCATTGGTAAGCCTTAGATCGGTTTGCCACTGTGAATATATGTTACAAACTGAAGTAAGAATTATTATGGATGATATTATATAATATATTGTTTTCATGATTCTTTCTTTATTTAAGTAAAATTAATTTCTTTGTATCGGTAAATTCACCTGCTGTTAGCTTGTAGAGATACATACCTGATGCTAAGCTGCCTGCATCAAAGTTAATATTATACACTCCGGGTAATAATTGCTGATTGAAAAGTGTTTTTATTTCTTTGCCCAGAGTATTGTATACTACAAGGGATGTTGGCACACCCCGCCCTTCGGACATTCCTCTTGAGAGGGGAATATTAAAACGTATTGTTGTGGAGGGATTAAAAGGGTTTGGATAATTCTGCGATAGAGAAAATTCTGATGGTATTTCTGAGCTGATGTTAGTTATAGCAGTAGGGTTTCCGTTGTTGGGATTTTGTCTGTAATAAAGTATATTGGCGTTAGAGTTCCTTGTATCGCGCCAAACTGTATGAACGGTTGTACCCGAAAAGGTTACAGAAGGGTTATAGCCGAAATCACTTCCGCCCTGCGGGGTTACATATGTTCTTCCTGCCCATGTAATTCCCCCGTCAGTTGAACGGTTATAAAAAATCTCCCTGCTGAAATTTATAATTTCTTCCCATACAAAATGTATATTGCTGCCAACTGCCACAGAGCTCATATTGCGGGCTTCATAGTTCCCGTTAGTCATCCTTGCATCAGTTGTCCATGTCATACCTTCATCTGTTGAGCGTTTAAAATAAATTTCAGGGTGTCCATCACGATCATCCTGCCAAAAAACGCTGACAAACTGAGATGATGCATTTACAGAAGAAATTTCGGATGAAGCTGCGTTGTTAGTAAGCCTTGTTTCAAAACCCCAGTTATTGCCTCCATCGGTTGAACGTATGAAAAAGATCTCGGAATTTCCAAATCGTGTATCTATCCATGAAACATAAACCCCGGATGTGTAAGAATCAACAGAACTGTACCTTGAGTTTACTGCTCCGGAAGTTAACTGTACGTCACTTCCCCAGGTAAGACCGCCATCCAGAGACCTTTTAAAATAGATCTTATCATTACCGCTTCTGTTATCGGTAAAAGTTACATACAATTTCTCACCAACATTTGAGATGGCGGGATATAGTGATGTTGCAATGTTATTTGTAAGCCTCGCTACCGGTTCCCATGTAGTGCCGTCATCAGTTGAACGTTTAAAATATATTTCCATGTTTCCGTCACGTGAATCATACCATACGACATAAACATTAGAAAGATAGACACATATTTGAGGATCAAATGAGGTGCCCGCCTGGTTTGTAAACCTTGTTTCCGCTTCCCATGTTGCGCCTCCGTTGGTTGATCTTTTATAATAAATTTCAGTATCGGGATGACGGTAATCAGTCCACACTACATGAACAAAGTTACCCCTTGCGGCGACTATTTTTTGAGTTGTCTGAACTCCGTTCGGATTATTGGTAAGCTGGATCTCAGGGTTCCATTGAGAGGACAATACCTGTGCCAGAGATAAAAAGCAGATCAATGCTTTAAATAAATTTTTAATTTTCATTTTATATTTTATTTATATTACTATTAATATTCTTAATGTTTTCATAATGTTTTTTGCAGGCAGTATTAATTACTTCATCTGCATTTGCATTCATCAGTTTTTGAATCCTGGTAATGAGTTTATGAGTTTCGGGCTTCAGCCTGTATCCCTTTGGTATGGTTTTGATCCTCTTAATTTTCATTTTCGCTATCCCTTTTGTGCACCTATTGTGCACGAATTTTTTATTGTGGACAAAGATACCTTAAAGTAACTTTCCATTACAAAGAAATAACATTGACAAGCTGACCAAACAATTAGAACAATTTTGTGTAAATTTATTGATATTATATGAAAATATTGCAATATTGCCATATTAACCTGACCATAAATAATGAAAGAATTAAAAGTTATTCAGCTTTTAAAGACATTTTCGAAGGAAGAAACGAAACTTTTCAGGAAGTTTGCAGGCTCGCCATATTTTAATGAAGGCAGAAATGTTTTACCGCTTATTGACGAGTTATTAAAATATTACCCTGCCTTTGAGGAAAAGAAATTTTCTAAAAAGAAGGTATTTGAGGTCATATACAGCGGAGAAAAGTATGATGAATCTGCCGCGGATAAACAGTTATCCCGGGCGGCAAAATTAGCTGAGAAATTTTTAATGCAGAGGGCTTTTGAAAAACAAACCTTCATTAAAAATATCCTGCATACGGGTGAATACAAAGAAAGAAAGCTTCACGGGTTTTACAGAGAAAAGTTAGCCATAACAGAAATTGAGTTAAGCAGGGATTCGGTATTTGAGTTGGATCATTTTTCAAATCACATGCTTTTAGAGACGGTTCGCTTTGATTATCTTCTCAAGAACAAAGATGTAAAGATACATAACGATAATTTACTCAGAAGAAGTGACTTTGTAATCCTGGATTTTATTAATAAATACATTTACAGTAAACTGGATATTCACTTATTGAGCTATGAACTAAACCTTGATATAAAGAACAGCCTGACAGAAAGTACAGGCGGGATGATAGACCTGGGAGGAATAGTGAGGCTTGTAAAAGAAAGCGGAAATAAGTACAGTTATGTGCTGGAGTTCAAATATTACGAATTAAAAGCCATGCTGGAACCGAAACCTGAAAATTTTCAGATTTACAAAAAGACCGTACTGGAACACCTGCGGAAACTGACGTGGCAAGAAAAATACAATACTCTTGGAGCGCTGCTTTCGATATGTTTGCTGGGAATAAGAGCAGGATACGGGGTGCTGGAAGAAGAATCGGTATGGGTCTGCGAAAAAATGATAGATGAAAACAGTTATGCTTACGCCGAAAGTGACTTTACCAGCATTACAAGATATTATAATATTCTGATAACCTGCATAAAGTATAACAGGAGCGATATTACAGATAAACTTGTAAGCAAGTTTGGAAGCAGGCTTGGGGATGAACACAGGGAGAGTATGATAAACTTCAGTTTTATGAATAAATATTTCAGTGAAAAAAATTATCTTAAGGCATTATCATACCACGCAAAGATAGATTACAATCACAGCCTGTTAAAATTCAGCCTAAGGGTGCTGCTGCTGAAAATATATTATGAGCTTGGCTATACGGAAGAAGCAGAGAGTTTAATAGACGCATCACTAAAATACTTTCAGGGATCACCAGGTATATCACAAAGGACTATGGAACAGGTAATAGTTTTATTAAAATATGTAAGAAGGCTAATAAAGATGAAAGAAGACGGTTCAATAGATAAAGTTGAAATGTTATATGAAGAAATAAAGAACAACGATAATATTAACAGTAAACCCTGGCTGGTGGAAAAAGTTTTAGAATTGATGTCCTAGTATTTATATTGAGTCCAACTCACAAGAGAAACCCGTCAGATCTTTCCCTGTTTCCTAAGAACAAAATCTATCATTTCCCTTACACACCCGCGGCCGGCTGAAACTTTTGTGATGTAATGCACTTCATTGCGTACTTCTTCAACGGCTTCCGGCGGACAGGCGGAAAATGCAGCCTGCTGTAATAAGGGGATATCAAAAACATCATCACCCATGAAACAAATATTTTCATCGGTTAAGCTATACTTTTGTTTTATTTCATTTGCCGCATCGCATTTGTTTGCGCAATTCTCAAACAGCTCTTCTATGGCAAGCCTTTTTGCTCGGAAAGCGTTTGCAGGTGCTGACATTCCCGAAATTATCGCAAACTTCAGACCATGCAGCCTGCCGCGGTTAATGCCAAAGCCATCGTGTGCATTGAAGGCTTTGATCATTTCATTATTGCCCGTGTAATATATAGTGCCGTCTGTAAGCACACCGTCAAGATCCATAAGTACGAACTGAATTTTGGAGAAATCTATGTTGTTGATATCTTTCATTAAATATTTGATAATTGTTAGCTAAATTGCAGATAATTATTGATTATAGAAATGAAAAAAAGCAAAAGCAAACCCCCGAATATGATCAACGCGGGATTTTATCGGGAGATTAATCAAAGTGATACAAAAATTCAGGATCTCATCCCCCCTTTACAGAAGCCAAAAGCCGAAGGACTGGCTTTAGACATGTGGGGAATATTATATTAATGCCAAAAGAAATTAACATAACAGGGTGGGATTTTAGCGCATTAATAAACAACGGCAGGATGCGGGAAACTTCCCTGCCATGGGATTATGCCTCAATAGTGAAGGAATATATCTCAAATGCCAATACAATGCTGGATATGGGTACAGGCGGCGGAGAGTTGCTGATGAAACTTGCCCCGCTGCCACGGGAAACTTATGCTGCTGAGGGTTATAAGCCGAATGTTAAGATTGCGGAAGAAAATCTGAAACCATTTAATGTAAAAGTAATAAGCGGTTATAAGGATGATGCTTTGCCTTTTGAAGATGGTTTTTTTGATCTTTTAATAAACAGACATGAGTATTACGAGCCTGCTGAAGTATACAGGATACTTAAGCCCGGCGGATATTTTATCACACAGCAGGTAAAGGGAAATTGTGACGAGACAATAACACAGCACTTTGGAGTTAATGCAGAAAGTGCTTTTAAGGACTGGTCACTTACAAAAGCACTGGGGCAGATGAAAGAATTTCCGTTTGAAATAATAAGCTCTGCTGAAGCAGCCGGATACACGGAATTTACTGATACAGAAGCTCTCATATCATATTTAAAAGTGATAAACTGGCTTATACCAGATTTTAACAGGGAAAAATACTCCCTTGAACTAAATAAAGCGGGTGAAATTATTAAAGTAACAGGTAGTTTTAAAAGTACCCTTGACCGTTTTATGATTATATGCAGGAAGCTTTAAAGCAGGGCCATTACTTTTTTACTGGTTTAAAAAATATCACCAAATCCGTTACTCAAATGCTCTACAAATTATACTATCTTTGATTTAATCGTTTAAGTGTGTTAAATCAACATAGCAAAAATTTCAGGGGGGCTGCAATGAACATTTCCATCAAACAAAACACTGTAACAGAAGATTACCATCCGGTTAACAGCACAGCAAAAAAAATTCTGGCATACATACTTTTCACAGCTGCACTTTTAATATTAAGTGTACTGGTACAAAATGATCTGAGAGCGGGAAGCAGCGGGGATCATAACCTGTATATTACACAGGGTACTTTACAGAAAGTTGTATGGCGTGAGGATATCTACGATCCCAATATAAAAGCGACAGTTAATGTTATTAAAATAGATGAGAATTATTTTGCAAACATAACCGGACCTGAAAAGGCGGTGCTTGGTTACCTGGCTTCAACAATAGGCAATGAGTGTTTTGCAGATGGCAGCAAACAGAACGTTAAGTGCAAGATACTTTCAGCCCTGAACCTTGGCTACCAGTGCAGTGATGAATGCAAATCATATTTAAAGAACTGGTTCCGTGATGATGCGGTAATACTGGGTCAGGTTGAAAACTGCAAACCTACATTACCAACTTCAGTAGAGAAGACTTTTGATGAGGTAAAGATATCATCAGCTGATAATAAAATAAATGTTGAGCTAAAGGGCTTGAAGCTGAATATTAAAGAGAACAGTGTCAGCAAATGGAGCGAAACGATCTTATTTAATGTTAACGGCGATAAGGTTTCGCTGGGTGAAAGAACAAAAAAAAGCGATTAAGATAAATATATTACAATATTTACATAAAAAGGAGCTGTGTAATGCAGCTCCTTTTTTGTTTTGTACAATAAAGCTCATTTTCAGTTATGGTATACCATACCTTTATACATATATTTGTATAACAAACAAAAAATAATGATGGAAAAACACATTAAAAAAATACTATTCGGCATTATAGCAATTATAACTTTGATAGTTTTTGTATTCTATTTTGTCGCCTGCAATAACGATATCACCTCAAGCTTTGGCACAGTGAAAGCAAAAAGTCTGGAGCTGACCGATGACGATGGTGAAACTCTTGCAAAAGTTAAAGCAGTAAAGGATGCCTCGGGCAAGAGTGTGGTTAAGATCATGGATAAGAACGGGAATGTTATCGGTATATTTGAGGCAAAATAAGAGTAACTGTATACAATAAGAACTCTGATCATATTGTATACAGTTACTTTAGATCTTTACCTGGCGTTATCTTCATCACCTGAACCAAGAGGCTCAATTTTATACGAAGTTTTATTCAATATGCATTTATTGCCTTCTTCAACAGTAAAAGGTTTCATACTTTCTGAAAGCTGCGTAGTGCTGCTTTGATACTCTTCAATTTTTTTAGCCATTTCTTCCATAGTTATTTTACCCGCCTGAAAATCCTTTGTAATCTGTTCCATTTCCTTTGCTTTTAATTCCTGGTCAGAAAAATCTTTTCGTATTTGGGAAATCTCTACAGAACCCTCGTATACACGGACTATATCAATGCTGTCACCGGCATCAATAAGCACTTCATGTGAATACCGGGTTTTACTGTGTTTAACCGATGATCTTTTTCCTTCTGTTCTAATTTTTACTTTTTCTGAAGGCGGTGAGTCATATGTAACTTTGCCTTTGATAATCAGTACTTTTTGAGCAAGTTCGCCTTCCCATTCCATTTTCATTTGATCGCAAATTGCATCAAGAAGGGGAATTTTCATTAGTGAATATTCATGAGATGTCATAAAAAAGCGTCCTAAGCGGTTGGGAGCACTTTTCATAAATACCGCAACAGAGATCATGCCGTCAGCCCCGGTTTCAATTATAGTACCGTCAGAAAGTATATCACCTTCTTTTAATGTATCGTCAACCAGTGTGTATGATGTATCCGGCTCACCGCATATATTACCTACATGCATCTTCCGAATAGTACCAAATGCATAGCCTTTCAGCTTAACAACTTTCCAGTAACACGGGTAGTAACCGCCGTCATAATTCCCGCGGTATGAGTTCTCCCCGTCAAACAGAAGTGAATCATGGGGTCCGCCGTTTAAAACCGGTTTCCCTCCCGAAAACGAAACATTAGACGCTGTTGCCAAAAACCCACATAGCACAAGGAAAAATAAATTTTTCTTCATAATAATTGATATTATTTAATTAAACTTATTTTGATGATTTAAAAATTCAGTTATTTAACCAATATCATTTTCTTTACATCAGTAAAATTAGTTGTTTCGAGTTTATATATATATGTTCCGCTTGCAAAATTCTTTGCATCCCAAACAGATTCATATCTTCCCGGTGTCATATCCTGGTTTACCAGGTTCGTTACCAGCTTGCCAAGTATATCATACACACTAAGCTTTACAAATGTATTCTGTGGTACATCGTACTTTATTGCCGTTGTTGGATTGAACGGGTTAGGATAGTTATTATACAGCTTAAATACTGTGGGTATTTCATTTTCATTTCCTGCAA
>CAZOAP010000076.1:0-13511 GCA_964577645.1 uncultured Ignavibacteriales bacterium | reverse complement strand
TATGCCACTAACTATGAAAAATCTTACGTCATCCATTGCAGTTTTTGTTACTGTGTTATTCCTGGTTTCCTGCGGTAAAGAAAAAAAGCCTGAATTTACTGATGAGAACACTGGCCAGAACAAGACTGAGGAAATGAAAAATGATGCACCCAAAAAAGAAGAAAAAAAAGAAAATGTACCTGATTCCGTAAAACAGAATAACAGCAGAATAGATGAATATAAAGGAAGCACTTTTTCAAATGAAAAGCCTGTTGCGGTAATATCACCGCTTGAAGCAGGTGATTATAACGGTAAAACTGTTACTGTCAAAGGATTTGTGGCGGATGTATACCAGTCAGATAAAGTTGCGTACCTGAATTTTGTTGAGAAGTTTCCCAAAAACCCCTTTACAGCAGTGATATTTGCAAGCAAGTTCGGTGACTTCCCCGATATCATTAAATACAGGAATAAAGATGTTGAAGTGACGGGAAGGGTCTCTATGTACAGGGAAAAAGCACAGATAATACTGAACAGCCCGAAACAGATAGTTGTGAAGTGATATTTAGTAATACCTCACCGTGAGCTTTGAAAAGGGTGGATACTAATGTAAACATCTCTTGACAAGCTCCTAAAGTCGTAGCGAGATGAGAGTCTTTTTATAAAATCTTACCTCACCCTGAGCCTGTCGAAGGGTGGATAATACAATTATTAATATTTCAAAGATTGGTTAACATTTTCGTATATATAGTAAAATGCTCGGATGATTCATATTATACAGGCTCATCCAAAAATCTTGAAAAAAGAATTTACGAACACAATGCGGGCTTAGGAGGAGATTATACAAAAAAAGAAGGCCGGTAAAGCTCGTCTTTTCAGAAGGATTTGAGAAGTATATGGATGCATTTAGTGCAGAACGAAGAATAAAGAAATGGTCAAGAAAGAAAAAAGAAGCATTAATAAATGGTAATTTTGATGAGTTGGTTAGATTGTCTAATTATAAAAAGGACCCTTCGACAGGCTCAGGGTGAAGACCCCTCGACAGGCTCAGGGTGAAGACCCTTCGACAGGCTCAGGGTGAAGACCCTTCGACAGGCTCAGGGTGAAGACTACGTTATACTTCCTTAAACTTTTCGTAAGCATCAATAAGAACCGCTGATCTTAAAGCTCCTAATACATCATCCACATATTTCTGCTGGCGCATTCCAACAAGTGTGCAGCTAACTTCTTTTAGTGAATTAACAAAAAGTACTGCTTTCTGTGAAAGTGATAACTCTTTAAAACTATCAGCTTCAGTTTTATCCACTGCTGTATTCAGCTTTACGTGAAGGTCCTTTGAACGTAAATTTGCAAGCATACCATAAAGACTATCCATAATACTCATCAGCTTATTTGTCTGTCTTGCAATTTTATCAAGCTTATCCTTCATCTCTTCAGTTATTTTTGGGGAGCCAACAAGAGTGCTGATTGCAAAATTAACCCTTGGTATAAGGAATTGTTTCTTGATATCATTAAAACTTTCAATTGAACCAAAGCTTTTCCAGTTTTCCTTTAATAACTGCCCCGCCTTAAGAAAATAATTCACAGCCTCACGGTTTTCCTTTGAAAGATCTAGGGCTTCGAGGTAATCTTTGGAAAACTCCTCTTCCATTAGGTCAAGCAAATTTATTTCAGCAATAATCTGAGTTTCATCAAGCTTGGCAAGCTCATTATTTACCGGGAAATCAGCCAGCCTGGTTAATTTACCTTCACCCAATGCATTTAGGGGGCGGTTTACTAACACACCAAGTTCAGATTCATACGCATACTCGAGCACATTAAATGAATCACCAACCTGGTTCTTGTTTATCAATGCCCCTTTTTCAAACAGGTTCAAAGGAAGCTCTATTACATAGAAATTATTGTCTTCAGAAATTTCATTTGCAGCATCAACGCAGCTTTTAAGAGAAGTGAACACAGGGTCATCAGAAGGCTTTACGAAAGAATTTGATGATATTCCGTAATAACTGATCCTGCCTGCTTTTACTTCTTCTTCAAGGTAAGCGAATGCTTTTTTAATTCTTGAGTAATATTCGTGTCTTAATTCATCAAGCTCAAGATCTTTGGCCAGTGGTGAATCAAGGAAATATTCAGGGTTATGAAGCAGGTAAACATCAATTGTTTCAAGCTTCATACGCTCCAGCGATAGTGTTATCTGGTCTTTCAGGAAATCAGGGTGAATACAGTGCCAGATAGTATCGGCATATTCAGTTACATCCTTGTAACCCTTGCCGTCTTCTTTCATTTTTTTTGCAGCTTCAAGGTTTTTGCCCTGCAAATAGCCGCCTTTTGAGACAATTACAATTTCCTCACGCAAAATTTTACCAGTTGCTGTCATATCAGCAAGCACATTGCCAATTAATATTTCACTGCCGCCATCGGAATAGTTTGCGGATGTATCTATCAGGTTAATGCCTTTGGATATTGCATATTCCAGCGAATCATAATGTTCCTTAACCCTGTAATCTACCCTGTAAGCGCCAAAGCCGCAGGCTGATATATTCAAGCCGGTTTTACCCAGCGGTTTATAAAGCAGGTCAGGGAATTTTTCCGTGAAATCTTTGGTATTTTCAGCAAGCGCGCGCGATTTGGTCATTTATTGCGTTGTTATTTTATTGAATTACAAAAATATTAAATAATTCTAAGAGATGTAATTCAATAGATTCCCACCTACGCGGGAAAGACAGAATTAATTTAATCTTCTGCTATAACTATCAGCTTATCTTTATCAGTGAATGTTATCATATCGGATTTCTTCGGATTTACAACAACTCCGTAAGCTTTATTAACATTGTGTGAGAATTCATTCAGCCTGTAACCGATAGCTATTTCACCTTTTTGTGCTGCTGATTCACACAATGTATAGAAATTAACAGCTGTTCCGGCATTGACATAATCAGTTGCCGGCTTAACATATATTTCCGAGCCGTCTGCATCAAAGAGGTCATCAAAAACAGCCTTAAGCTCTTTATTTTCAGAAAGCTGAGAGAGCATTAAGCTGATAAGCTTATTACTGATAATGAAGTCATCAGCTTCAGTAACTTCTGCAAGCTCTTTATTCCTGATATCCATCATTTCGCTTACAATTGTGAAATCATGTCCTGTCTTTTCTTCAATGTTGCGTAAATGAAGGAGTGTGATTAATGATTTTGAATCAGCTTCCTGCTCAGGCATTGTATCGGAGTAACAAAGAAGGATTATATGATTGAACCTTTCAAGCTTCAATGAATCAAGCATTGAGCGGTCACTGATATTACCGGAGATATAATCAATTGTCTGTTTTGTTAATGTTGTTCTCAACTCATTTATCTGGGGCTCAACATTTTCACCTTCAGCAACTATTGTTAAAGTTGAACCTTTAGGCAGATAATTATCAAGCTCTCTTGCAATGTTGCATGCTTTACAGTTCCACCCAAGGATTAATGTATGTTCAATTTCTGCTTTTCTGGGGCTGCCTGTAGATATGGCTGATGTATTGATATCCGGACTTGAGCTTCCGTTCAGCTTAATTGTATCATCATCTTTTGATATTGCAACTACCTTATCACCTGATGAAATTTTTGTATCCATGGGCGGGTTTATCTTTATCTCGCCATCTTTGAACCTGATACCTATTACAGCGGAATCCTCGTAGCTCATTACTGCATCCTTAAGTGTTTTACCGTTCAAACCGGGCTCTTCCTGGAAATATATCTCATCACCGTCAAAATCAAGAAGCTCTGTATATACAACGCTTAAGCCGGACTGCCTGCATGATTGTGCTATTACCCTCGAGATAAGATCTTCTGTGTGAACAAGCGTAACCTCTCCTGATGCGATCATTTCAGCTACTTCTTTATTCTTATGGTCACTTATTTCCGCAACTATATGATATGCATCTTTGCGCCTGTTCGGGTTATTTGTCAATGCAAGTATTGTTTTGATAACGCTTATATCCGGGTCATGGCCTTCCTGTGCAAGTATAATTATAGAGCGTGAGTCATGCGGATTTACTATATCAAGATCGTTCAGATCAATTGTTGAGCCGCTTCTGCAGATAATACGTGTATTTTTTGTATCTGGTATCCTTGCTTTAATTTCATCTTCCATTACAACTTTATCCTGGCTGCCAAGTATGACTATAACAGGGCTCTTTTGGTTTTCATTAGCTATCAGCAATTCGGATATTATAGGGAATATTTTCTCTGACCAGCCCAGTATCAGCGTATGGCCTTTTTCTACAACAAATGAATGACCTTTGCGCAATTCATCAAGCTTGTTAGAAATACCTGAGGCCAGCACACCGATAAGTGTTGATACAATAAATATACCACCAAGTGTGACACAAAGCATAATTATTCTGAAACCCCAACCGGTATCACCGCCCATTGTACCGGGATCCAGTGTACGCATCAAGCTTTCCCAGGCTGCTTCTATGAAATCAAGAGCTTCACCATCTGTTTGCTGAAAACCTGTAATTGTAAGTACAATACCTGCTGCTGTAACAAGCATTAAGGATAAAATTCCCAGCCATCCTATCAGCGCAACGGTGCCTTTTGCCATCAGGTTATCAAAACGATAACGCAGTTTCTGTCCTATTGATATGTTATGCTCACTCATAATAATTTTTCAGTATATAATTTATTTAACTTTAATATCTGCACCCTGCGGCAGGTTATTGAATTGTTTTATCTTTGGTTCTTTTAATGTGTTTTTCGGGTCAGCATCACCATATATAAAATGGTCACCTTTGGCTGCAGTCCATGATAGCGATACAGAAAATGAATCACCGGATGCAACATCGTTCCTTACACCATAGCCTATTATTTTTTTATTCTTAACAATCTGCCAGGGAATACCTTTTAAAGTTTTTTCTGATACATTTTTTATTGTCATTTTCACAGTCACCTTTTCGCCTTTTTTTGCCATTAATGGTGAAACAGAAAATCTGGTTACCATCACTTTATCGTCTTTTTTGCTGTGTGTGGTTTTTATTTTCCTTAAGCTTAGTTTTTTCTTCATTTTTTGATATAATTACAGGTTATTTTTTATAAATTCCACAATTTTATAAGGATATTTATGCAAAATCAACCCTTTTATTGGCAGGTAACTAAATTCACTATAATAGTCAATTCTACTAACTTGAATAAATACAAATGTATGTTTATTTTTAATGAATATACTTAAAATTTCTAATTAAATAATTTATAAAATGAAGAAGTTATTTACTTTTTTTGTTTTCATCCTGATGGTTGCCGGCACTTTTTATGCAGGTGACAGGATGGTAATAATTGAAAGATTCACAAGCTGGACATGCGGTCCATGTGCATCCAACAATCCAACAATGGAAGCATTTATCAACGGTCTTGATGCTGATAAGATAGTTGGTATTGCATACCATATGAACTGGCCTGCCCCGGGTAATGACGGTTATTATTTATATAACCCGACAGATAATAATGCACGAAGAACATTTTATGGTATAAATGCCATTCCACAGGCACAGATGGATGGTTTGATAAACATACAGTCGCCATATACAAATGGCGGATTGACAGGTTACTTTAATTCAAGAACTGGTTTGTTAAGCCCTATTACTGTAATTTTAACAGATAGTACATTTGGAGATAGTATCAGGGTTACTGCACGAATTTATTGCGAAGTATATATGAGTAATCCAAACGTTCTTGTACATTTTTCCATTCAGGAAAGACATAACCATTTTACATCTCCACCAGGAACCAATGGTGAAACAGATTTTTATGATGTTATGAGGAGAATGAATAATAACGGAACAGGACAAAGTGCATTTTTGTTACCTGGACAAAATGTATCAATTTCAAAAACTTTTTACAAAGATCCTGTTTGGAATTCTGCCCAAATAATGCCTATAGTATTTGTTCAGCAGGGTCAGGAGATATTAAATGCCGCTAAAAAAACAAATAATTTTACATTAATCCCAAATTCTCCGTACAAATCGGTTCAGCAGGGTCAAAGCCAGTCAGCAACATACCAATTGCAGGTACCTGTTACAACAATTGGCTATAATTCAGCAGTAACTTTAACATCAGAGGTCGATCCTCCCAATGCTGGTATTACAGTTTCATTTCCCGGAGGAAATACTATCAGTACTTTTCCCGCTAACTTTGATGTCCAGGTAAATTCAAATGCTTCTGTACCTACCGGCTCATATAGAATAATTATTACAGGTACAAGTGCTGCAGGAAAAATTCATAAAACATCTGTTACATACCTAGTAGGTAAAAATTTTATTTTGATTAACTCTAACAGACCAACTTTACAGTTTGCAGTTGACGGTGTAACATACACAAATGTAGCTGTATTTAACTGGGATCTTAGTTCAACACACACAGTTTCTGCAATTTCACCTCAAACATTTGGCTCTACAAGATATGCTTTCCAGAACTGGAGTGATGCTGGAGATTCCACACATACTGTTACAACCGGTACAGTTACAACAAACTATACAGTTAATTATAAAACCCAATTTAAACTGATCTCAAGTGTAACTCCGGGAGGAATTCCAGTATCAGTTAACGGAGGAAACTCATTCTATGATTCTTCTTCAACTGTAAATTTTTCACCTTCTCCGCTTCAGCTTACATATAATGGTAAGGATTATTATTTCCAGAGATGGAACGGGACTGGGAACGGTTCATATACCGGAACTAATCCCAATGCAACTATTCAGAATATGAATAATGTAATTGTACAAAGTGCAGTTTATGATACTATTGCTCCAATTGGTATACAGAACCTGAATACAGGAGTGCCGCAGGTTTACCAGCTGCACCAGAACTATCCGAATCCGTTTAACCCGGTAACCAAAATTAAATTTGATATACCCAAACAATCTAATGTTAAGATCAGTGTTTACGATGTAATTGGCAATGAAGTTGCACAATTATATAACGGTGATCTTAATGCTGGATTTTATGAGGCTGATTTCAATGCATCAAGCTATGCATCAGGGGTATACTTCTACAGGATAGATGCAGGTGATTACAGCAGCGTAAAACGTATGATTCTAGTAAAATAATTTACATTTTGTTTAAAGCTTAAAATAAATATTAACAAAAAAGGCGTTCATCAAAATGAACGCCTTTTTTAATTTCCTAAATTACTACTCTTATTTGATCAATACCATTTTCTTAGATTCAATATAAATACCGGCTTCTATTCTGTAGAAATAAACTCCTGATGGCAGGTTTGTACCGTTAAACTCCACATCATAATAACCTGCAGGCTTATATTCATTTTTCACCGGGGCGGATACTTCTTCACCAAGAATATTATATATCCTTAATGTTACAAGTGTGCCAACAGGGAGAGAATATTTGATCTTTGTAACCGGGTTAAACGGGTTAGGGTAATTAAAAACTGAAAATTTTACCGGCAGCTGGTTATGATGAATTCCAACAAGAATCGAATCATCACACTGCTGTGTATAACCGCTTATTGTGGCTGCATCTGATCTTAATGAAGCAAGGCTTGAAAGATCCACAGCTTCTATTTTGTAATAAACATTCCTGTACAAATTGGTACAAAGTACTGAGCCGCCCCCTTCAGGATATAACGGCATACCAAGATCTGTAAATGAGTTTGAGTCAGAGGAAACAGAACCTACAAAATTAAATACAGGCTCTGCGGTATCCGGGTTGCAGATATTCAATACTCCGCGGAAAATATTGTAATGTCCGTGATCAAGCGGCACACCAAGAAAATCCGGCTCTATGTTCTTATCCCATGTTAAAACAGGATGAAACCTGCCTGTTTTTGGCTCAAAGATATCCTTGTTGATCTTTAAGTTTTTCGGTTTTGATGGCGGCAGTTCCTGTAATGCCAGAACATCATCATAATAAATCTTAATAGTAATTGCACCGGTGATTGAATCCTGACTAATCAGATTAATGCTTACACCTGAAGGCAATCCGTCACATGAAACAGTCCTTGGATTACTGTATGGGCTTAAAATTTCATCATATCCCATATTATATGCATCTTTCCCGTCACCAAGCCAGTCATAAGTTACAAAATAATCATCAGGGTTATCAGAGCACGGGTTATCATTAACTTCCTGCATATTTGTTAACACTGTATCCAACGGCTGATGAAATTCTGATTTGCCCATGAAATTTCCGTCAAGGTGCTCATATAAAGGAATTGTAAAATTGAAACCGGGAATAAAATACGGCACCATTCTATCTATATACCAGTTATATTTTCCGTCAGCCTGAACAAGCTCAACATCTTTATGAATATTACAGCTTGTAATTGATGACATTTCATGATAGATGTAAAGTCCCTTTCCGTCCGGACAGTATGGATCCTGCTGAACGGCATTTATATTCCAGCAGTTCTTACCGCCTCTTGAAATACCGTCATATAAAGATTTCTTCTGATGATTTGCTATATAATATTTTTCACCACCAAAAGGCAGGTGAAGCTCAATCAGATCACCGGTTGATACATAATCTCCAATAGTATATGTTTCAGTCATTTCTGTATATGGGTACTGTATAGTAATTGGTGTAACATACTCAAGAGTTTTTCTTTCATACGGAGAGTAATTGAAACTTGAGTGTTCCACGCCGGTCATAAGCCCAATCTCGTAATGATTGAAGAAATACCTGTGGCTCATCTCATGAAGCATGATCTGTGTCATCTTGGAATAATTCTGCAATACACTAAGGCAGGTAACACCGCTACCGCTTGTTGTAAGAGTATTTTCAAATGTGAATGAAGGCATCAGGCCAAGATCTGAAATTCCGGATGCCGGTACACCAACATTTAAAAACCAATTCTCTTCAGGGTAGTTCGGTGCTTTCCGGTACTCGGTTATTATCATATCAGTGTAATTATCACCGCTGCCCGGTGTCCATAACCAGCCGGTATCTGAATAGCTCCAGTTGTTATATCTTGTAAAATCTAAATTATATTGATCATGTGCAAGTTTAATGGCTATTTCATTTATCTGTCCGCAGCTAAAACCCATTTCCCTGTATTCCACCGATGTAAGCGGAAGCAGGACTGAATACTCATCGCCAATTACATCAAATTCCCCAAGCGACATTTCGCAGAAATAATCTGAAATGGTATACGGCCGGTAACGGTCCATAAAATTAACATTCGGGTCGCCTTCAACGGAGTCAATAAATTTATTATCACTTGTGTATGGATTTAGTGGTCTGGGCATTGATGGGTTAGGCCAAACAGCAAAACCGTTCATGTTATCTCCAACAAGGTTATCATCGGGAAATCTTATATATAGTATAAGAACCCTCAGGTATTGACCGGGTAAAGGTGTTTTGTGTACCATATTACCGAAAAAACCCGTTATAAGATCAGTGGAAGCATTTTTGTTAAATCCGGGTATATTTGTATTAACTCCGGGGGTAAAACAATTTAAATAACTTTTATTAATTTTTAGCGGTGTCTGGCTTTTTAATCCCTGAAAGCCAAACAAAATACAAATTAATACAATAATAGTATTTTTCATTTGTGACTCCTCTGGTCATATATAAAAATACATATAGATTTTACGACAAAATATAGTAAAATCAATTATTTTTAATCAGCAACAGTTAGCTGTAAATGTTATGTATATCATTTCAAAATATCATAAAATTAAGTAATTTTATCTAAACAAATCAAAATTTGAAATTTCTATCTATATTATTATTTGTTTTATGTGGATTTAACTCATACTCTCAGGTTACAAGGGAGTGGGTTAAAAGGTATAACGGACCCGCAAACAGGTTTGATATAGCAACTACAATGAAACTAGACGGGTCATCAGGCGTAATTGTATACGGTAACGTAACATCTGCCGTTTCATTTTCCGATATTACAGCTATCAAATATTCTGCATCAGGTAATATGTTATGGCAAGCCTCATTCAACGGGTATGGCAATTCTGTGGATGAATGTAAATCAGCAATACTGGATAGTAACGGCAATTCATATATTACAGGTTTTACCGCTGATACAAGCCAGGTTATAAAAATTGTAACATTAAAACTGAATAATTCAGGTGATGTACTTTGGTCACATGTATTTTTACCGCCTGCATATAACCAGGGAATGGGAATAAGTGTTGTACGGGATCAATCAGGGAATATTTATACATGCGGTTATATACGCAGAGCAAACGGAACAAATACAATAACTATATTAAAATATTCTGATACAGGCAATTTACTGAATACAGCCTTTTTTAATTTTTCCTCCGGCTCAAGTGAAACACCGGTTTCTGCATGTATTGATAATGCAGGAAACATTTACGTGCTGGCATCAACAAATGTAAACAGCGGCCAAAATGACCTGCTCATTTTAAAATATAACAGTTCTCTATCCTTTAGCTGGCAAAAGATAATCAGCGGAAGCGCACCTGGGAATGATATACCGGTTCAGATGCTTTTATCAAATGATAATAAACTCGTTATAGCCGCATCTGTAAACAATAATTCAGGGGGACTAGATTACGGTATCTACAGGCTTGATACAAGTTCAGCTATGCTTATGCAATACTTTTACAATGGTACAGGGGATGACCAGGACTACCCCTATGCAATAACATCAGATGCAGCAAATAATATTTACGTTACCGGGAGCTCAAGGAATTACGATACACTGGGCAGCGAAGATTTCTATACTATGAAGCTTAGCCCTGCAGGTTCACTTTTATGGGGCAGGAGATATAACGGTACAGGCAGAGGATTTGATTACGGCGCATCAATAGATGTTGATAACCTTGGGAATGTTTTTATTGGCGGAACTACCGATAAGCATGATTTCCACCAGCAGTATGCACTGCTTAAATACGGCCCAACCGGTGATCTTCATTGGCTTGAAGAATACAGCAGGATAGAATATTCAGAAGATTTTATCTACACAACACTTGCCGATAACAATGGCAGCGTTTATGTAACAGGTATCAGCTTTGACAGTACAAGTGATTATGATATTGCGACAATAAAATACAGTGAGCCAATCGGTATTATACAGATATCAAATGAAGTACCAAAAGATTTTCAGCTGTATCAAAACTATCCAAACCCGTTTAACCCTGTGACTAAAATTAAATTTTCAATTCCTTCAAATGTCAAAAGTGAAAAGTCAAACGTTATCCTGAGAGTTTATAATATTGCCGGAGAATTAATCACCACATTAATAAATTCGGAATTATTGCCCGGGATATATGAAGCTGATCTTGATGGCAGCAGTTTATCAAGCGGTATATATTTTTGTAAATTAAGCTATGGGGTTAATTCTAAATCAATTAAAATCATGTTATTAAAGTAAGCTTTTTTTAATTATACTTTTATTACACTTATATGGTTATCTTTGCCAACATCCAAAAAAATATGAGCAGCAGGTTAGTAACAATAATAATATTATTCAGCAGCGTAACTTTCAGCCAATGGTACCCGCAAACAGCCGGTACTAATTATGAGCTGCGGTCAGTTTTTTTTACAGATCAAAATACGGGATATATCTGCGGCTATAACCGTGTACTGAAAACAACAAATGCCGGTGAAAACTGGATCAGTACTTTTTTGCAGGGTAAACATAATTCAGTTACCTTTACTTCTTCATTAACAGGATATATATGCAGTGATAGCGGAAAAATTTTTAAGACCACAAATTCAGGAGGAAACTGGAGCCTTGAGAGTACAGGTACAATTAAAAATTTAACAACCATAAGTTTCCTTAATGCCAATACCGGGATTGCAGCCGGTTACGGAAAAACAATTTTAAAAACTACAAGTGGTGGCAGCAGCTGGTTTGATATTGCTAACCTTGTTTGGGAAGTAGATTTTCTTTCTTCTAAAATTATTTCAGCTGATAATTATTACATAACCGGAACAGACAGCTATATCATCAGGACGACAAACGGCGGCGCAAACTGGATCTCATACACACACGGTGCTGTGAACCCTTTATTTACAATTGAATTCATAGATGAAAATACCGGGTTTGCAACGGGCTGCTGCGGAATGTATATGACAACAACCAATGCCGGCACAAACTGGACCTATGATTATTATTTATCGCAGGGGTTTACTTTTACAAGCCTTAAATTTGTTAATGGAGTTACAGGATTTTGTTCAGGCGGAAACGGGATGATTTATAAAACCACCAACCTGGGAATATCCTGGGATTCTACTGTTACAGGCACCAATGAAATTCTGTATTCACTTTTTATGACTGATGCAAACACAGGTTGGGCTGTTGGAAATTTTGGTACAATACTTAAAACAACAAATGGCGGAGGTACAGGATTTCCGATAGGTATTGCGCCCATTTCAACAGAAATTCCGGGAACATTTATGCTTTATCAGAATTATCCCAATCCGTTTAACCCTGTGACAAAGATTAAATTTTCAATTCCGACAAATGTCAAACGTCAAACGTCAAATGTAATATTCAAAGTGTATAATATAGCCGGTGAATTAATCACCACATTAATAAATCAGGAACTGCAGCCCGGAACGTATGAGGTGGAATTTGATGGAAACATTATGGCAAGCGGTGTGTATTATTATGTTCTGCAGACAGATAATTACAGGCAAACCAAGAAAATGGTATTATTGAAATAATTACAGAAATTTTTAATTTTTAAATTAAAAATATATATTTTTGCCATTTTTTTAAGCTTTTTACACTTTATTAGTTATAAATTAAGGTAATATTAGACTTGAAAGTTAAATCAAAATAAATTAGTTTTTGGCTCAATAGTTCAAGAATTTCCAATTTTTCATAAAAATTTATAGAGAGAGGAACAATAAAATGAAAAAGCATTTACTTATTGTAATTGCCCTCATTGCTCTTGTTGGCTTTAAACCTGAAGTAAAAGCACAAACAGGGTATAATGCCCTGCTTGAATACTGCACCGGTACATGGTGCCAGTACTGCCCATGCGGTCATACTGTGATCAATGATATCTTAGCTAATTTTCCAAACACAATGGTATTAGCATATCACGGACCCAGCAATGATCCCTGGACATCAACAGGTTTACCAATGATACAGTTATTCGGGTTCAGCGCTTATCCAACAGGCGTTGTAAGCAGAAACACAGGCATTATAGACAGATCTGCCTGGAACAACAAAGTTGTTATCCAGTCAAACACATTTCAGCCTGGTGTTTCAATTAATATCAACAACAAACAGTACAATGTTGGTACCAGAACAATTACCGCTGATGTACAGTTAACAGCTTTAACAGCGTTAACAGGTGATTATTACATCATGTTTGTATTAACTGAAGATAATCTTGTTTATCCTCAGACAGGTAACGGCGGCTGCCCGGGCGGAAGCAATTATATCCACAAACATGTTGTAAGAGGTTTGGTTAACGGTACAACTGGAACATTACTGAATACTACAGATAACTGGTCAAACGGAACATCTGTAACAGTACCATTAAGTTACCAGCTTCCTGCCGGTGTAGTTGAAGGTAATTCAAACATGAACATTTTTGTTTACAGAGG
>CAZOAP010000075.1:0-13517 GCA_964577645.1 uncultured Ignavibacteriales bacterium | reverse complement strand
TGATATATATGATATGCCTGATGCAAAGGATAAGAATAGTTTTGATTCAGGTATTGAGTTCAGAAATATCAGCTTTACTTACAACACACCTGATAGAATGATACTTGATAACATAAATTTTAAAATTGCAAAGAATGAAAATATCGCAATTGTAGGCTCAAGCGGTGCGGGTAAATCTACAATGGTTGATCTCCTCCCCCGCTTTTATGATGCAACTTCAGGAGAGATCTTATTGGACGGAATTAATATCAAGGATATTAAATTAGGTTCATTAAGGAATTTATACGGAATAGTAACACAGGAAATTATCCTGTTTAACGATACCATCAAAAGCAACATTGCCTCCGGTGAAGAAAATGTATCAATGGATAAGATAATTGAAGCTGCAAAGAATGCCAATGCACATGATTTCATTATGGAAACCGAGCGCGGGTATGATACTGTTATAGGTGAGCGGGGTCTGAGACTCTCCGGCGGACAGAAGCAGCGCATTGCCATCGCAAGGGCATTGTTAAAGAACGCACCGATAATGATACTTGATGAGGCAACATCATCGCTTGATACAGAGTCAGAGCACCTTATACAGGAAGCGATTGAAAGGCTGATGCTGAACCGCACATCGATTGTAATTGCTCACAGGCTATCGACGATCAAAGATGCCGACAGGATTGTTGTAATTGATGACGGTAAAATAGCAAGCGTTGGAACGCATGATGAGCTTTTAAAGGATGAGAAGAGTATTTATAAAAAACTGTATGAACTGCAGTTCGGGTAAATTCCCAGTTGAGCTGGTACGACTTTATCGTTTATAAATAAATTCCCGTTTGTCATGCTGAACTTGTTTCAGCATCTATATAATAAAACGATTTTATATAAATTTCTATTTTGAAGATATCAGCAGTAGTAATAACTAAGAACGAAGAACTGAACATTAAGGAGTGCCTTGAAACCTTAAAGTGGGCTGATGAAATTGTTATTATTGATTCAAACAGTACAGATAACACAAAAGAAATAGCCGCCGCTTATACAGATAAAATATTTACTTCTGATACCGATGTATTTTCAGAAAAAAGGATAATCTCACTTGATAAATGCTCAAATGACTGGGTGTTTTTTTTAGATGCTGATGAGAGATTAACAAAGGAATTACAGGAAGAATTAATTACCCTGCAGCCTTCTGAAGACACTTATGGCTACAGGATAAACCGCAGAAATTATTATTTCGGGCAGTGGCTTAAGCACTCCGGTGTGTATCCTGACTGGCATTTAAGGCTCTTCAATAAACTGCATGCAAAGATAACGCCGAGAATAATTCACGAAGGTGTTGAAGTAACCGGCAAAGTTGAGGATATGAGTGGCGAAATGATACATTATTCTTTCCGTGATATGACACATATGATTGATAAAATCAACCTTTACAGCACACTTGAAGCAAGGGAAAAGTTTGAGAACAAAAAACAGATATCAAAACCTGGAGTGTTTACACACGCACTATCAGCTTTTCTGCGTGTTTATATATCACGTAAGGGTTTCAGGGATGGCACAGGCGGATTTTTTATAAGCTTTTGTTACTCAATGGTAAGCTTCCTCTCATTACTTAAACTGTTAAAGCTGCAAAAGAAAATTTAGGCAATCACTATTACTGTAATAAAACAAAATATCAATAAGTATACCGATATCCTGATATATGTATTTCTGGGATTGGCGGTATTTACATCGCAATTTTCAATCGCAACATCATCTATCGGAATTGGCGGCCTTATCATTCTTACTATCTTCAAACTGATAGTATCTGATGAAAAATTCAGCATTGATAAGAATATCATTTACCTGTTAGCAGCATTTATACTGGTGCAGGTAATATCATCGGCAGTATGCGGCAACCCGGCTGATTCATTTGACCACATTTACAGGAAAATATCATTATATATTATTTTCTTTACTTCTGTTTTATTTATAAAGGATACCAGTGACCTTAAGAAACTACTCATTATCTTTATTGCATTTACAGCGTTGATATCTACAATTGAAATTATAAGGTTCGCCTTGGAATATATCCCTAATCCAACCAAACCGCTTGGTGAATACAGGCTGGAATATTACGGCTACCCTGTTACTAACGGTGAGATCAAAATGATGATACTGCTGATAATAATCCCTTTCTTCCTGTTAAAGAAAAATTATTTAATGAATAAGCTATTGCTTGCTTTACTCACACTTCCCCTTTTAATAACTTTTTACTTAACAAATGCCCGGAATGCTTTTCTTGCTTTGTTCACATCATTAATTGTACTTGGATTATTGAAAAACAAATACTTTTTGTTTGGGCTGCTTGGTATTGTGATCATATTTTTATTATTTGCTCCATTGCCGTTAAAAGAAAGAGCTTTAAGTATAGTTGATCTGAACCATCCCAGCAACCACTCAAGGTTTGTGATGTGGGAAACCGGGGTTAAGATAATAAAAGACAATTTTACATTTGGTGTGGGTGATGTAGATATAAATATGGTTTACAGAATGTACAAAACTCCAGAGTATCACGGCGAAGGTTCGCACATGCACAGCAATATTTTCCAGATACTTGTCAATTTCGGAATTACAGGTTTTATTGCCTGGTTTGCGTTAATATTATATTTATACTACAGGCAAATAAAGTTATGGCTTGCCTCACGCAAATTTGAGTTTTTAAATATCCTGGCAATCATATCAATTATTTCTATGATTGCTTTGCAGGTCTCCGGATTAACGGAATGGAACTTTGGTGACGCTGAATTTGCTGCAGTATTCTGGTTTAATTTAGCACTGGCTTTCCTGGCCGGTAAATTTATGCTTAAAGGTGACTATGGCACGGATTAGCGCAATTGTGATAACATATAACGAAGCTGCCAATATTAAAGAGTGTCTTGCTTCACTGAACTGGTGTGATGAGATAATTGTGATTGATTCCGGCAGCAGCGATAAAACATGTGAGCTGGCCCTGGAATACACCAACAATATCGTTATTTCAGGTAATATTCCATATGGCGAAAAGAGGAATATTGGTATTTCAAGGGCTAACAGTGAATGGATAATATGGCTGGATGCTGATGAAAGGATATCACCTGAGCTTAAAATTGAAATTGTTGACCTTATAAATAAAAATAGTACTGAGTGTGAGGCATATTATATAAACCGTTCCAGTTTTTTCATCAATAAGTTCATAAAACACTCCGGCTGGTACCCTGATTATACATTAAGGCTATTCAGGAGATCAACCGGTATAAAGTTTGATGCAGCACTGGTACATGAAAAAGCAATCTATGCAGGTAAAACAGGCAGACTTAAAAATGATATTCAGCATTATACTGACAGGAATTTTGAGCATTACATCAATAAAATGAATAATTACTCAACCCTTTCAGCCAATGAGCTTATACAAAAAGGAAAAAGAGCCGGATTTTTTGATATAATTTTTAGACCTGCATTTACGTTCTTTAAAATGTATTTTTTGAAAATGGGAATTTTAGACGGCTACATGGGGCTGGTTTTGTGTACACTTTCATCAATACATGTAATGACTAAATACTCGAAACTTTATCTGGCAAATAAACCTAATATACAATAATATAACAAAGTTATACAATGGATAGTAAAGAAAAAAATACACAGTTGTTCCTCTACCTTGTAGGATCTTTTGAAATGTCAGCTATGATGGCAATGGGAAAGATCAAAAATCCGATGACGGATAAAACAGAAAAAGATATGGCACAGGCCCAGTTTTCTATTGATATACTTGACATGCTGAAAGAGCATACCAAAGGCAATATTTCAGAATATGAAGCGAAATACCTGGAAAATGTTGCAGGCCAGCTGAAGCTTAACTATATTGATGAAGCTAATAAGGATCAAGCATCTGAAAAACCCGCAGAAAGCAAGCCTGAAGAGATAAATGAAGCTGATAAACCGGAGGAAAACAAGTAATAAATAAATGATATTCGGCATCAGAGGAAATACGACTAAGAAAGAACTTGTTCATATTGTAGAAAGACTGACAAAAGGTCTTGATTCAGCAGGTATAGATTATCTTGTAGAAAGCACACTTTCTAAACAGCTTCAAAAAGAATTAAAGTACAGGATCAAAAGCTCAAATACTGTTTCTGAAAAAGAAATGGTAAAGAATTGTGATTTTATTATATCAATAGGCGGAGACGGTACATTTTTAGCAACTGCAAAGCTGGTTGGCAGCAGGAATATTCCCATAATAGGTGTAAACCTGGGCAAGCTGGGATTCCTTGCAGAAACATCTACCTGTGATATATTGAGCTTTGTAAAAAAAGTGGTTAAAGGTGATTACAAAATTGATGAACGAACCGTTTTACAGGCGACACCACTTGGTTCAGGAAGATCGATATATGGTATGAATGAAATGGTGATCAACCAAAGTGAAATTGTTAAGACAATTGAAATAGGTGTGTACTTCAACAACCAGCTTGTGAACCGTTACCATGCTGACGGTATGATAATTGCAACACCAACAGGCTCTACTGGATACTCGCTTTCGGCAGGCGGACCCATTGTTTTCCCAAAGACGGAAGTGTTCATACTCTCCCCTCTTTCACCGCATACATTGACGGCAAGACCTGTTATATTACCTGATAACGGTGTATTTAAGGTAAAGATCAACTCAAAGGTGCCTGTAAATATTGTTGGTGACGGCAACAGTATTGTAAAGTTAAAGAGTCCGGCAGTAGTTGAAATTAAAAAAGCACCATACAAGATAAAAATTGCTAAGAGCTTAGACAGCAATTACTTTAAAGTATTAACAGGCAAGCTTTTATGGGGTGAAGATAAACGTAAAAAGAGCAGGTTTTAAATACATGGTTTGCGTGTGTAGTGTAGCAGTCTTATATTTTTTGAGATTGCTTCCTTCCTCCCGCTCTGCGGTTTTAAGGCGTCGCGTCGCTTTCGCTCCTCGCAAATAGTAACTTTTGCGAGCGAAGCGAAGCAATCTCAAATTGATTTTTATTGATATTAGCCAATATTTTCTTGAAATGCACACCGCAGCTTACAAACGATATTATAAATAATTTTTCTTCGAAAGGATCACTTTTTCTTGGATAGACGCATCTGGATCATATTTTTAACGGTATTTATTGATTTATTAGGGTTTGGAATATTAATACCAATACTGCCAACATTTGCGCAGAATGAATTAATGATGAACGAGACCCTTATCGGTCTGATAGTAGGTATATTTTCGCTGATGCAGTTCATCTTCAATCCGTTATGGGGAAGGCTATCTGATATTTACGGCAGGAAGCCTATACTGATATTCGGTTTAGGCGGAAATGTTATTTCTTATATCATTACCGGACTTGTTTTAAGCGGTGTGTGGAAATCAGTAGTACTGTTATTCCTCTCCCGCGCACTGGCCGGATTCTTTTCCGCTAACATTGGTGCTGCAATGGCGTATATCAGCGATGTTACGCCGCCAAAAGACCGTTCAAAAGGTATGGGTTTAATAGGTGCTGCATTCGGTTTGGGATTTGTCTTCGGTCCATTTATAGGCGGTATAATGGCTAAGCGATTTGGTTTCGGCTTCCCTACATATTTCTCTGCAGTACTTTCTTTTATTGCGCTGCTGTTAACAATGTTATTTGTAACGGAATCGCTGCCAAAAGAGCTGCGCGGTGCAAAGACAATGGGAGGATTTAATCTTTCCAATGGATTAAAGAAGCTGATATCAGCACTTAAGCATCCTCATGTCGGTTTTTTAATAATGCTTTATTTTATTGTTGTATTTTCAATTTCAAATATATTCTCAACTTTCCAGCTGTATGCTGAAAGCAAGAACGGATTTAATTACGATATTGAACAGGTCAGCTATTTATTCGCTTTCACTGGTTTGATTGGTGCTATTACCCAGGGTCTGTTAATTAGGCCGATACTTAAATTTTTGATGAGCGGAAGGTCTTTATTGCAGGCTGTATAATCATGGGTATTGGTTTAGGGACTATCCCCTTTTCAAATCATATATTAGTGCTTCTTCTTGGAAGCTTATTCTGTATGAGCTTTGGCAACGGGTTGCTGCTTTCAATTGGTTTAGGCTTGATATCAAAATTCAGCGATAGGGATGAACAGGGCGGCATACTTGGACTCACACAATCGCTTGCATCTTTTGCAAGGTTCATTGGTCCAAGCTGGGGCGGGTTGGTTTATCATTACGTTAGCTTTGCCGCACCATTCTTAACGGGGGGAATTGTAATGATAGGTGCAACACTGATGAGTCTAAGATTATTGAAAGATAAATACAGACATAGCACGAATACTATTGGGATGTGATAAAATATCCAATGACTTTAAACTGCATTAATTAATAATTATTTTTGCCCCTATGTTACCTGATTTCAAAAATAAGATAGTTTTAGCGCCAATGGAGGATGTTACTGAGCCTCCATTCCGCATGGTATGCAAAAAGCTTGGCGCTGATGTGCTGTATACAGAATTTATCAGCTCCGAAGGGCTGATACGTGATGCGAGAAAAGCCAGAGAGAAGTTGTTCTTCTATGAAGAAGAGCGACCACTGGCAATACAAATATACGGCGGCAATGAAGAATCAATGGCGGAATCATCTCGTATTACAACAACTGCAAATCCGGATTTTATTGATATTAACTGCGGCTGCTGGGTAAAGGATGTTGCCATGCGCGGTGCCGGGGCGGGTCTGCTGCGTGACCTGCCAAAGATGCAGCGAATAGCTGAATCAGTTATGGCTAACACAACGCTCCCTGTAACGCTTAAAACGCGCCTAGGCTGGGATGAAAATTCAATTGTCATAGTGGAAGTTGCTAAGATCATGGAAGAAATAGGCATTCAGGCACTTACAGTACACTGCAGGCTGCGTAACCAGGGCAATAAAGGAGAGGCTGATTGGAGCTGGGTAAAAAGGATTAAAGATGCTGGAGTTAAGATACCTATTATACTGAACGGAAATGTTAAGACACCAGAAGATGTTAAGTTTGCCTTTGATACATATGAGCCGGATGCTGTTATGATAGGACAGGGAGCAATACAAAACCAGTGGATCTTCAAACAGGCGAAGGAATATATTCAGACCGGAAAATATACAGAGCCGCCGATTGATGAGAAAATTGCTATTTGCATTGAGCATTTAAAGCTGAATTGCGAAGCAAAAGGTGAAACTTACGGAGTGCTTGAGATAAGGAAATTTTATTCAGGTTATTTAAAAGGATTGCCGAATATTTCAAAGTTCAGAATGGAGTTAATGGCAATAAAGGAAATGAATCCTGTAATAGAGAAATTATATGAAATAAGGGATCATTATTTGCAAATGGAAACCCTTAATTCTTAATTCCTATTTTTAATTCCCAATTGATATCAATATCCATCCCCGTCATTTACATTATTATTATCAATATCATCGTTTACAGATCTCATAGCATTTTCCATAACCTGCCATAAAGGCTTGATTGACCAAAGGACACAATCCTGCCTGTAATACCACCAGAAATATCCGCCTATGTAACCGGGAGTAGTGATATTCATTTTGTAATACCTGTTAATATACTCTTCCTTTTTGCTTGCTATAGAAGTACCGCACTCACCTATCCCAAGCTTTGAGTTCGGGAAAAGCACATGCAGACTGTCAAATACCTGCTGCCAGTTCGGCTGAAGGTTATTGCAGTCATCTTCATAATATGATACAAGTACATAATCGAAATTACTTCTCATTTTATATGTAAGGTTCTCATTTACCCATCGGAACATTTCATTCTGGGGCTGTTCCCAGCAGTTCTTATTGTAATATAGTGTTATTGCGTTCTTATAGTTATACTGTTTGCTCTTTTTAAAGGCATATGTGATCTTTGCAATTACTGAATCTTTGTGGCCAAGCCACTCACCGTTAACTTCATTGCCTATTTCCCATATATCAACTTTACCGCCAAGCAGTGACATGTATTCATCCACCCTGTTTCTGTACTGCTGCACTGAATATGCATTCATGTAGTAGCTATCCAGTATTTCGCCCATTATTGTTGTCACGGTATCAAGCCTGCTCACCGCATTGGCATAATCTGTTGCAGGTATCCATTCATCAAATACTATCCTGGTAGTCATTTTCTGCGAGTGCCTGCCGATAGATGCAGTAATATTATTTAAATTATTAATTCCGTCAATGGTAACACCAAACATCTTTGGTGATCTTTGTGAGTATGATACCTGTAATGAGAAGAATGAAATTAATATTACCAATATTGTTATTTTCATTGCAGTATTTGTTTCAACAAATGTAGCTTTAAATCATAACAATAAAATCACTTAAATAGTTAAATTTTAAATGATTAAACCGCTGATTTTATACCGTAAAAGGCGTAATAAAAGAGCATCCTTTATATAAGAATGCTCTTTGAATAAATATTTTATAAAATTAATTTACTATCTTAATTCTTTCAACTCCAAATACCTGTTTGGTATCGGGATTCTGAACAAACACTATTATGTAACATTCCTGGGGATCCCAGTTACTGTTCAATGAATATCCTTTTGATATACTATTTGATTGTCCGATTATAACAGCCTCACCGTTAAGACCGGTTATCATGGTCCTCATAACATCATCAGGTGATGTAATACCGTTTGGCGCTGTTATGTAAGAAATGTTATTTTCAATTATCACCATATGTATAACATTGTTTGATGAAGGCAGAGCATTCACAAGGCTTAAATTGGCAGTTACTGTACCGGTATCAAGTCCCTCGTCATAAGTATTGCTTAAAGAAATATTCAGGTAATTGGTAGTTTTAAATTCAGCATTTATCTGTGCGCTCCAGTTAGCAGATGAATATTGTCCGATATTTACGCCATCAAGCCTTGCCTGCGGGGTATTTGTAACTACATAATAGTCGCTTCTTCCCTGGTTCTGAGGAATATTGGCTCGGTAGAGTGAATCTAGTATATACGGATATTTTGTATGATAGCTTAATATAATAACGCTGGTATCGTTTATAGTTGCACCCGCATTCAGGTTAATTTCATCAAGATAACCATGAGCGGCAACACATGGGTTACATCCCGCATTTGTAAAGAACTCAACAAGTACTTTTTTATTAACAGGCTGAGGTATATAGACCGAACCTGTTGTGGTATCATTGCTTTCACAGCCGTGTATTAGAACTGCAGCAACTATTATTAAAATAAATTTTAGATTTTTCATCTAATATGTTTAATTAAAATTATTAATTAATGTTAGCCTGAAACCGTTGAAAGGATTAACGTAACGGCATATTCCGCTTGAACACTGTAAACCGCCGCGCTCGCTTCCGTATGAAAGCATAATTGTATTGGATGAAGTGAACTTGTATGTTAGCTCCCCTTTTACCCAGTACTTCTTACCTGATGGATCCTCTTCATCGTTTGTCACTTCAGCAGTACCGGATACAATAATATTTGGTGAGCGTGATATGCTTAAGGTTGTCAGCTCGCTCCAGAATTTAGGATCACCTGAACGGAGGCTGTTGTATGCCTGCTGGAATTCAGCGTTAAGCTTTATACCGTAAATTTTACCGAATGTATACTGAACTTCAAGCGGTATTGTAAATGTCCTTATTATATCATTTGCATTCGGGTCAATTATACTGTAAAGAATATTTGTCTTTCTTGATACACCAAGCTTGGTTTTCAGGTTCTTGTTCACATAATATTCAGCTTCAAAGAACAGTTCCCAGTAAGGTGAAAACTCATTTTTTGTTGAAGGCAGAAATGCACTTCTGTCAATTCTTTCATATCTTGTAAGCGATGTTGTATCGGCATCAAAATAATCGTAATGCCTGCTGGTTAATGATGCATTGGCATTTAATGTAAGCTTGGGTGTCGGTGAATAGAACAGATCGACCTGCCATCCAACTTCATCGTTAAAATCAACATTATGTGGGAACCTTGAAAGCAAAGTTGATGAATATACTTTGATGCATGATGGTGCGTTCTGGAACGGCAGTGCTTTGAAAGGGTCAGTTGCGCTGCGCTGGTCTGGTGTAGTTACATTGAATCTGTAATTCTTGTAATCAACAGTAATACCGAACCCTTCCCTTGTGTATGAAAGCGAGCCATATGCTCCATCGCCACGAGGAGCCTTTGACTGCGGGTATACAAGGTTTGGCTGTGATATTGTAACTTTGTTTGCATAAGAAAACAGCAGGTTCAAACCTTTATATGTTAAAGCAGCATTTCCTTCAAATATTTCCGCGCTTATATCTGTGGTGATATTTCCTGTCGGAAGCTTACCGTCAGTATAGAGGTATGAGCCGCCAAGAGTGATATATTTAACCGGTGAAATGCTGAAATTACCTGCCCTGATGCTGTAAGTTTCAGTTCTGGTTGTATCGTTTATATCGGTAAAATCCATACCGCCTGCAACAAGTGTTCCGTTAAACTTAATGTTGCCTTTTTTACCAAAGCCATGCTTAAAATTTACTTTGGCACCATCAAATTCTGTATTCCATCCTATTGGACGGCTTTCAAATGCATTCAGCGTTAAGCCACTGCCGAATATCTCGTAGTAATTTCCTGCCCTTACGGTAAAATCATCTTTTTTGAATTCAAGGAACCTTCTTGATATCCCTTTTTTATTCACACCAAACTCTATTGGGTCATCATACTCGTACCTCACACCGGCCATAAACTCATTTACAAATAATCTTACATCGCCTAGCTCTTCAAAATATTTTTTTGTTACATCACCTGTTACACTGTTCTCTTTACCAATACCGTATCTTAATATATTGGATGCAGAAACTTTTACGTTTAATTTGGGTTGAGCGTAAATACCAACAGATGCAAAAATTAAAACTACGAAAAATAAAGATACTGCCCTCTTTATATTAAGCATTTTCTAATTCTTCCCTATCTTAAGTGCCTCTTTAATTTCTGATTCAAGTTTTCCGTCATCTCCCTGGATATAACCGGAGTAAGTTTTAAATACATTCCCGTTCCTGTCAAGGAATACTGAGAACGGCGGATCCTGCCCGCCGAAGTTGCTGAATACATTTTTATCTGTATCAAAAAGAACTGTGAACTTATAGCTTTTGGAATCGATATATGGTTTTACTTTTGAAAGTGACTTTTGGTCATCGATACTGATTGCAACAAATACAAAACCTGAATCTTTATACTTGCCCCAAAGCTCATTTAAAACTTTCATTTCTTCTTTACACGGGACACACCATGTTGCCCAGAACTGGACAAAAACGGGTCCTTTTTTTATTAGCTCAGAAAGCTTTACACTGTTGCCTTCAAGGTCATTAAGATCAAAATCATACCCCTGTGAAAATGAACGGGATGAAAATACAAAAACCAGTAAAAACACCGATAACGCTAAAATTTTCTTCATTTTTTGCCGAAAAATTAGATTATTAATTATACTTAACTATTTTAACAAAGAAACAACTATTGCAGTTACAATGATATTCAGAATAGATAACGGAAGCATTACCTTCCAGCCCAGGTTCATCAGCTGGTCATACCTGAAGCGCGGAAGTGACCACCTTACCCAGATAAAGAAGAATACCAAAAACGCTACCTTACCGCAGAATACCAGTACCTGCAGAATTGATGTTACCATCGGCGGTAAACCGAAGGTCTGTAAATACGGGAACTGCCAGCCGCCTAAATATAAAGTCGTTATTACTGTTGAAGCAACTATCATGTTTGCATACTCAGCCAAAAAGAATAATGCAAACTTCATGCTGGAATACTCAGTATGATAACCGCCAACAAGCTCCGGTTCAGCTTCAGGCAGATCGAACGGTGAACGGTTAGTTTCTGCAAACGATGCCACAAGGAAAATAATAAAGCCAAGCGGCTGAAGCACTAAATTCCATTTCCATCCGTACTGGTGAAGAACAATATCCTGAAGGCTTAGTGAACCTGTTAACAGAACTATGCCTACAACTGCAAGCCCCATGGAAAGCTCGTAGCTTATCATCTGCGCGCTGGATCGGATTCCGCCGAACAGAGAATATTTACTGTTTGATGACCATCCGCTGAGCGTTATTCCGTATACTCCAAGAGAGGTTAATGCAAGTATGTACAATACACCTACATTCACATCAGTTATCTGCAGTGATATCACCCTGCCGAATAATTCTATCTGGTGGCCAAACGGTACAACGGCAATTGTTGTTAACGCAACAAAGATAGATATCATTGGTGCCAGTGTATGTATGGCTTTATTGGCTTTTGCCGGTACGATATCCTCTTTGAAGACAAGCTTTATAACATCTGCAAAAGACTGCAGCAAACCCTGGTACCCAACCCTGTTGGGACCGTACCTGTTCTGTATAAATGCTGAAATTCTTCGCTCAGCATATACGGCATATGCAACTGAAACCAGCAGCACATTTATCACAAGTGTTATCTTAATAGCTGAAATAAGTAATTCAATCCACACGGATCTAACTCTCCATTAATTTATTTTTTAAGATATTTATTTTTTCAATCGGGGCAGGATCTGTTTTATTTATTACAGCAAGATAAAAACTGACCCAGTCACCCAGATACACAAGATCAAAGATCCTTTCAAGCTTTGATGTACCTTCAGATTCAACATCTATATCAAGACCGCGGTAAGGCTCTATGATCTCTTTTGTTATTTTCTGCCTTTTAATTATCCGGGGATTATCCTCCCTATCAAGCAGATATATTACTGCAAAATTACGCAAAAAATCTGAATTTTCCTGCCACCCAACTATTTCATTGTGGTTTAATTCAGGAAATAAATTACCGAATGAAAGGGTCTTTGCATTTTCGGCTATCTGTCCGCGCCACCTTAAATTCACAACATCCATAATATCGTTTGATGAATATATTATCGGCACTTTACCATGAAGATGCTCGGCAATATTAACAGCAGTGTTTTTTGATCTTTCAAAATCTGAATAAAGGTCACTTCTTTCCTGCATAAGGTCTATTGTACGCTGAATATCAAGATCCCTTTCAGCAATGAGCTTAAGCTTGATGAAAAGCTTTAACATTGTAAAGAAAGAAAATGCAAGCGCACATCTTGGCTGGAAACCGCGCGGAACTTTGATAACATAATTACCCTCGTTTTCAGCCATTACAGAAAGTCTGCCGCCTGATGATATGCAAACTATCTTACATCCTTTATTTTTTGCATCGCTGTAGGCAGAAAGTGTTTCCTCTGTCTCGCCGGAATAGCTTGATGCAATTACAAGAGTATTCTTATCTGCATATTCAGGAATAAAATAATTCCTGTTAAGCTGAACAGGTATTTTAATTTCATACTGCAGGTAGCTTCTAAGCAGGTCACCGCCAATTGCTGAGCCGCCAAGTCCTGTAATTATTATATTCCGGATGCCTGAAACATCAAGATCTGTATTGATATTATTTCCTATCTCTACAGCCTGCTTTATCTGTTCAGGGAACTCCGATGTAACTTTGAATATATTTGTACTGTCATGAATTTGTATTTCAGCTTTTGTAACCATAAGTGTTCTTTATTT
>CAZOAP010000074.1:8049-13582 GCA_964577645.1 uncultured Ignavibacteriales bacterium | reverse complement strand
GAAGTTTATATTTTTGCAGCAGGTACAGGCAGGTTTTTTAATGCAGGCGAGTACGTAGATTTTTCGCCCGGAGATTTTTTATTCGTGCCTGCCAGTGCTGAGCACCGGTTTGAGGAATTTACTGATGATTTTACTACATGGGTAATTTTTTACGGACCGGAGGGTGGTGAGTGAAGCCCTCACCCCCAATCCCCTCTCCCGGAGGGAGAGGGGGGTTATTATTCTAAAATTCAGCATTTAGATAAATTGATTTATTTACCTCTTATCAAAATTACTGACTATTCAGGTATCGCCAAAAAATTCCTATACTAAAAAAATAAGTAAAATTATTGAATATTTGGCTCTCCCTCTCCTTCCAGGAGAGGGAGCCGGAGGGTGAGGTTTCCTTCATTTTCAATATCCCCTTTTTACGGGGTTAAATGTTATATTTGTATAATACAAATTGTGGAATATAAAAGGAATTATTGTACTATTAAAACAAAAATAACATTCATTTATGTCTAAGAAATTTTTATTAATTACCGCATTATTTGCACTTTTTGTATCAAACATATCCTTTGGGCAGGATATGGAAGCAAAGATACTTGAAATAGTTAAGCCGCTACTTGACGGCAAAAAGAATATGAGCATTTCAGTCGGTGTTTATGATGTTAACAGCGAAACCCCGAGGATGTTCTTCTTTGGTAAAGTATCAAAGGAAGATTCAAGCAAGCCGAACGAGTATACTGTTTATGAAATAGGCTCCATAACCAAAACATTCACAACTACAATGCTTGTGATGCTTGAGCGTGACGGCAAGCTGAAGATAAACGATCCCGTACAGAACTACCTTCCCGAAGGCGTAACAATTCATAATTTTTCAAGTACAGCGCCGGTAAAACTTTATCATCTGGCTACACAGACCTCGGGTCTGCCCCGCCTGCCAGGCAATTTGATGACAGGTGATAATACTGATGCGAAGAATCCCTACAAAAAATACGGCGAGACCGAGCTTTACAATTTTGTGAATAATTACATCCCTGAATATGAACCGGGACAGAAGTATATATATTCTAATCTTGGAATGGGTCTGCTTGGCAATTTGATGACCAGAGCATCCGGCAAGAGTTATGAAGAATTGCTGCATTACTACCTGGTTGATTCGCTTGGCATGACAATGACATCGACAAAGATGACACCGGAAATTCAGAAGAAACTGGCAAAGGGTTACAACGAAAAAGGCGAACCGACACTCAACTGGGATTTTGACGCACTCGCAGGCTGCGGTGCGATAAGATCGAACTTGAGCGATATGATAAAGTATCTCTCATTCCAGATGGGAAAGACAGATACATTGAAATTTTCAGAAGGCTTAAAGCTTATGCAGACAAGAAGGTTTGATACTGATATTCAGGGCACAACAATCGGCATGGGTTGGCATATATCAGAGACAATGTGGGACAGGACCGTAATATGGCATAACGGCGGCACAGGAGGATATTCCAGCTTCATTGGTTTTGTGCCTGAAACAAATACAGGTGTTGTGGTTTTAAGCAACCAGGCAAACAGTGTTGATGGCGTTGCCATAGAGATTTTAAAATATGTGAACAGGTAAAAAAGTTTTTGAAGAAAATTTTAATAACAGGGGTATCAGGTTATATTGCGCCTTATTTATGTAAGACGCTTTTATTTAACGGCAATTATGATATTACAGGGGTGTATAATTCCCATAAACCCGATATTGCCGGTGTATCATTAATTAAATGTAATATTGCAGATGAAGCAGAATTTGAAAAATTATACAGCACAGTAAAGCCTGATATTATTTATCACCTGGCATCTGTCACTCCCACGCGAATAACAACACAGGAAGATGAGTATATAAGATATTTTAACTCTGAAGTAACCGGTAATATAGCAAAGCTATGCACCGGAAAAGATGCACTGATGGTATATACTTCAACCGATCTGGTTTATAAAGCAGGAGTGAATTTGAATGAAGATACTTCCCCGCTTGAACCGCTTACAATATATGCAAAGACAAAGTTACAGGGTGAACAAGCTGTGCAGAAATTTGCAAAGAAATTTTTAATTTTGCGGACATCACTTGTATATGGCTTTACATTGTCATCATACACTTCATTTTTTGATATTGCATATAAGTCATTAATTGAAGGCAAAGAAGTTAGAGCATTTACTGATCAGTTCCGGAATCCGTTATACACTGAAGATGCAGCTGATATACTGGTTCAGGCACCTGCGATTTACACTAAAAATGATATTATCAATTTCTGCGGTGGTGAGTACATTTCGCGGTATGAAATGTGTATAGCAATGTGTGAGGAGTTTGGTTTTTATAAAAAACTAGTTATTCCTGCAAGTGCTGATGAATTCACCGGCTACCCGATGGTTAAGGAGCTGGGCTTAAATTGTGATAAGCTCAAAAAGTACGGCTTAACAACAAGTAGTTTTACAGAGAACCTGAGAAGATCCAATAATTTCAAATAATAGATTTTACATTTAATATAGCGCAGAGTCAGCTTCGCGAGACTCTGCTATTACTTATTGAAATAAAGCCTGCAATAGATCTCATTATGGAATTCCCGCAGAGGCAGCTTAACTAGACTCTCTGCTATTACGCTTTCAAATAAAAAAAGCAAAGCCATGTGTAAACGGCTCTGCTTTTGTATCTGGGGAATACTACATGTTTTACTGCATCACTTAAACGGAATCACATCTTTATTTAACTGCTATCATTTTCCTTGTCATGCTGAAATTCCCCGCTTCTATTCTGTAAAAATATACCCCGCTTGGTTTTGATACTGCGTTCCACTTCACTTCATAAGTGCCTGCTTTGAGATCTTCATTAAGAAGCAGCTCAACCTGTTTGCCTGTAACATCAAATATTTTGATCTTCACAAATGATTCGGCTGGTACTGAAAACCGTATATTGGTTTCAGGATTAAAGGGATTAGGGTAATTCTGTTCCAGTGAATATTTCCCCGGAACAACATTAGATATTGGTTCAACACCAATTGGATTATTGCTCAACACAGTATTCATAAAATCAAGGGCTATAGCACCGGTGTTGATATCCTTATTCATCATTACTGAAATTGCTATACCCTGAACCGGATAGTACATTGCAACACTTGAGTGGCCGAATGAATTGCCTGCATGCCCCCAGCAAATTTTTCCGTTAACATTATAACGCATTGTGCCTAAACCGTAGCCGTTCGCTCCGGAGATGCTTGCATTCACAAATGTCAGCATTGTATCAAGCATGGTGTTTGATATCACCTGCCCGCCATAAAGCGCCTTCAGCCATTTCAGCATATTTTCAGGTCTGGATATTACTCCCCCGGGGCCATATGCTGAGCTTGTAAAAGCCGTTCTTGGATAGCCGTATATATCAATAAGCTGTGAGCCGGAAGGAACCCAGTTATGTGCAAACGGAGCGGTTATGGTATCAGTGAGCTCAACAAAGGATTCATGCATATTAAAAGGTGTGTAAAATCTGGTCCTGAAAAGCTCCGGAAGATCCGAGCCTGTTATCTTCCTTATGATCATAGTAAGCAGTGTGTAGTTTGTATTGGAGTAATGCCAACCGGCACCCGGCTGAAAATACGGGTTAAGTATATATCCCTGTACAACTTCTTCAAGCGTCCAGAACCTATACGGGTCAGAATTTACCGCATTGGCCCATACCTGGTTATCTGTGAAATTATAAATTCCGCTGGTATGGTTGAGCAGCTGTTTAACTGTTGCTTTATTATTAACATTGGGATATTGCGGCAGCCATGTACCAATTGAATCACTAAGCTCAAGGCTGTCAGCTTCAACAAGCTGAAGAATCAGGGCTGATACAAAATTCTTAGTTACACTGCCTACATCAAAAACCATTCCGGGGGTCATTGGATTATTAACATGTGATATGCCTGCTGTTCCAAGCCATACCCCCTGCCCCGGAACATCAGCAGCGGCTGAAATTCCTACCAGATTGTAGGCTGTTTTCAAATATTCAACCCTCTGCTGCAGGATCCTTGCAAATGTTGTATCAAATCCATTACCTGCATAAATATTGGCGGATAGAAGAAATATAATGACTAATAATACTTTTATAGAGTTTTGTAATTGGGTCTTTTTCATGTTTTATGGCTTATTTTTCATTTTAATCAAAAATATATAAGGACTTATGGAAATTCAAATTAAAATTAAATTTATATTAAAAGTCAAAAGTGCATATTTTATGATTATTATATATTTATTGCAAATTTTTGATTATTTTACTGGATAATTATTAAAACTCAATGAAGCCAAAAAACGATTTATTGCAATTAATTTCTTCACTTTCTTCAACTGAAAAAGCATATTTCAGAAAATTTTCTTTGAGGCATTACAAAAAGAGCAGTATTTTCCTTAAGCTGTTTGATGAAATGGAAAAGATCTCAGCAAGTAATAATTATTCTGAAAAAAATATCAAAGAGCACTTTAAAAATGAAAAATTCATAAAACAGCTGCCTGTTACCAAGAATTACCTGTACAATAATATACTAAGGTCACTTAACTTATATCACGCTGAAGATAATATAGATATTAAGCTCAGTCAGCTGATAAATAATGCAATACTGCTGAACAAAAAAGAACTCTTTTCACAGTCACTTAAAATTATTAGCAAAGCAAAAGAGCTTGCAGTACGTTTTGATAAACCTGCAAAACATCTGGATGCAATATATACAGAACGTCAGGCTCTCAGGATAAATTCATCACTGAATGAGGTATCAAATGAGCTGATGCAGAATTATGATGAAGAAGAAGCATTGCTTGATAAGGCTAAGAATATTTACGAATACAGAAGGCTGTATGACAGGATGGTAATAACGGCAACAGCAAAAGGATTTTCAGCCGGAAGTGAGAGGTTCAGAACATTTGAGAAAATACTCGAAAGCAAATATCTGAAAAACTACAGTAATGCCAAGTATTTCCAGAGCAAAGTAATATTTTTACTGATGCACTGTTTTATTAATAATCTTTGCAGGAATGAATCCGGGTCATATAATTATGGCATAAAAGGCCTTGAGCTGATAGAAAGTAATGCTGAGAAAAAACAAAATGTAGTATATGAATACCTGCTTATACTGCAGGAGCTTATGATGACATCCTTTTCGCTTGGCAAGGTTAAGGAATCAGATGAATATTTTGAGAAGCTGCTTAAAGAGCAGCAAATACTGCTGAGGAGCTCACCGCGTAAAGTGAAGGACTTCATTGAAATTAGGACACTAACTGCAAAGCTTAATATTAATACTGCACAGGGTATTAACAGCAGTAATCTTGAACTGGTTAAAGAGCTTAACAAAATTACATCAAAAATTTCCGGGCGGGCATACAGGGATGAAATTATTGTTACCGATTTCATATCAGCAGCGGTTTACTTTTCTCTTTCAATGTACACAGATTCACTTTACCATATCAACAGGATATTTAACTCAAATGAATTCATACTCCGGGAAGATATACAGGTATCATGCAGGATTATGAACCTGATAGTTCATTA